>NZ_JBSWCE010000023.1:0-132902 GCF_056780015.1 Micromonospora sp. R311 | reverse complement strand
AGGTATCACCACCAAGAGACACCATGCCAACCCGCGACGACACGCCCACCCGACGACGCCGACCCGAAGTAGAACCCGGCCCCAACGCTGCGCCCACCCCGGCAGGCCACCGCCGCCACACCGATCGACCCCACGGGCACACCTTCGAACCGGTGGGCACACCTTCGACCCCGATGGGCACCGAGTCGATCTCGCCCCGACGGCCGGCAGCCGGCGCAAGAATCAAGCCTGACCGCCCGGAACCGGGAACGGCGGGCCACACGCCCAACCGCGACCAGCACGATCCCTGCACGGCCACCCCCAACCGCAACCAACACGCGGCCCGGCAGGGCCACCCCAACCGCAACCCACTGGCCCGGCACGGCCACACCCCAACCCCAACCGGCCACAGACCCGGCACGGGCGCACGGCGCAAGCCCATGGGCCCCTTGTGGTCAGCCGTGACGCGCCACCACAATGGCCGGTCGCAATCAGGCCAAGCTGACCGGCGAGTAACAAACCAGCGACAAATATCAACCTTCGGCAAACACCCGCCCCCAGGGGCAGCCACCAACACATCGATGCCGGTAGAAACGTGAGGCATGACGAACACCCTCGACCGTCGTACCCTCCTGCGCATGGCCGGCGCATCCGCCGGCACGGCCGTGCTCGCCGGCGCCACCCTTGCCGGCAGCGGCCCGGCCCTCGCGGCCGACGGCGCGTTCCGGCACGGGGTCGCCTCCGGCGACCCACTGCCCGACGGGGTCCTGCTGTGGACCCGGCTGACCCCGACCGACGAGGCGCAACCCGGCTCCGGCGTCGGCCCGGACGTGGACGTGAGCTGGCAGGTGGCCACCGATCCCGACTTCGCGACGATCGCGGCCCAGGGGGCGCTGACCACCGGAGCGGCGCGCGACCACACGGTGAAGGTGGCGGTGACCGGTCTGGCTCCGGCCACCACCTACTGGTACCGCTTCGGGTACGGCGGCGGATGGTCGCCGACCGGGCGGACGATGACCGCGCCGGCGATCGACGCGGAGATCGACCGGCTCCGGTTCGGCGTGGTGTCCTGCGCCAACTGGGAGGCCGGCTACTTCGCGGCGTACCGGCACCTGGCGCGGCGCGGCGACCTCAACCTGGTGGTGCATCTGGGCGACTACCTCTACGAGTACGGCACCGGCCAGTTCAGCGCGGGCGGGACGGTGGTGCGCCCGGTGCGGCCGGCGCACGAGGTGCTCACGCTGGCGGACTACCGGATCCGGCACGCCCTCTACAAGGGTGACCCGGACCTGCAGGCGCTGCACGCGGCGGTGCCCTGGGTGATCACCTGGGACGACCACGAGGTGGCCAACGACCAGTGGTCCGGCGGGGCGGAGAACCACACCCCCGGCGTCGAGGGGGACTTCGCCGACCGGCTGGCGGCGGCGCGACAGGCGTACCTGGAGTGGATGCCGGTGCGCACCGGCGCGGACGGGGCGATCTACCGGCGGCTGCGCTTCGGCCGGCTCGCCGAGCTGTCCATGCTGGACCTGCGTACGTACCGGTCGCGGCAGGCGTCCGGGACCGCCGTGGACGACCCGGCGCGGACGATCACCGGGGACGCGCAGATGGCGTGGCTGAAGAGCGGCCTGGCCGCCTCGACCGTGCGCTGGAAGCTGGTCGGGAACCCGGTCATGATGGCCCGGCTGGACGTGGGGGCGCTGCCCGCCTGGCTGCTCGGCCCGCTCGGGGAGTTGCTCGGCATTCCGCGCAACGGCGCGGCGCTCAACGTCGACCAGTGGGACGGCTACAACGCCGACCGCGACGAACTGGTCGACCACCTGCGCGCGGCCGGAACCCGCGACGTCGTCTTCCTCACCGGCGACATCCACACCTCGTGGGCGAACGAGGTGACCACCAGCGCCACCGGCCCGTACGCCCCGGCCGCCGCCGAGTTCGTGGTGCCCTCGGTGACCAGCGACAACGTCAACGACTTCCTGGACCTGCCGGCCGGCAACCCGCTCAGCGCTCTCGGCGCCGGGCTGGTCCGCGCCACCAACCCGCACGTGCGCTGGGCCGAGCTGGACGGGCACGGCTACGGGGTGCTGGAGGTGACCCGGCAGCGCTGCCGGATGGACTGGTACCACCTGGCCGACCGCACCCGGCCGGGCACCGGGAGCCGGTGGGTGGCCGGCTGGTCGGTCGGTGCCGGCTCGGCGCGACTGCGCCGGGAGGGCGCGCCGCTGCCGTGACCACGACGGAATGAACCCGTGACACGCGAACCGGCCGGCCCCCGTGCGGGGACCGGCCGGTCGTCATGCGGTTGTCACCAGAGCTGCGCGACGATGTCCGCCGCCTGCTCCTCCCACTGCGCGTACGCGAACGGGTAGGCCGAGACCTGCACCGTCTGCGCCGCGGCGGTCAGCGGCAGGTCCTGCCAGCCGCCGACGTTCTTGAGCGCGGTGAAGAACGCCGTCGAGGCGTACTCCGGGTCGGTGATCTGCTCCGGCGAGCCCCAACCCGAGGACGGACGCTGCTGGAACAGGCCCTGCGAGTCGTGGTCGTTGTACGCGCCCAGGTGGCCGAGGTTGTAGAGCTTCGACTCCTGCAGCGACGTCGCGATGCCGATTACCGCGCCACGCTCCCCCACGCCGGTCTTCTTGGCCACGTCGATGATGGCCCGGGCGTTGGCGAGCTGCGCGTCGTCCAGCGGGATGCGCGACTGGGCACCCTCCACGCCGTGCGGGATCAGCTCCTCGCGGGTGGGCTTCTCGGCGGCCGGCTTGACCGTGGTGCCGCCGGTGGTCAGTGCGGACTCCGACGTCCGGTCGGTCTTGGCCCGGCCGGTGGCCTTCTCGATCGCCGCCACGGCGCCCTCGTGCGGGCCCGTGGTGATCGGCGCCGCCGCGGCGGTCGGCGCGAGCGCCAGGCCGCCCAGGGCGGCCACACCGACCACGCTCAGCGCGGTCTTGCGGTACGAGTCCTTCGCGATGGCCGGGAGCCATCGAGTGAAGTCGACCTTCACGATGGTTGCCCTTTCGATCGTGAAGCGCTCCGGGTGAGCACCTCTCGGGGGATCTCCGGTGCCGGAGAAGAGGCCGGAGAAGAGGTTTGCGCTCCGGCGGTTCTGGGGACACAACCAGCTTCACGTGTCGGTCATTCCGGAAATGGTGCCGACCGTCGAGGCTGCGATCCGGATCACCGACACCGGGGCGAGAACCTGACCGGGACGGCCGCCTCCGGCACAGACCGGACGAAACAACCAGCGAACTCGGGCTGACCATGCCGGGCCCGACCAGCACAAAGCGGATGAATCGGGCGCGCGATGCGCCAGGGGTCAGGACGGGCCGCAGGGCGCAAACGGGTACGGGCGAACCGGCCGGCTCAGTCGGCGTACGGGGTACCGAACCGGACCAGGACGTGCCAGAGCTGCTTGAGGTGCTGCAGGGTGACCTCGGTCGGACCGCGGTCCGCCCACCGGGCCGGATCGGTGACCACGGAGGCCGCCGCGCGGCCGATCAGCGCCGCGTCGACCGGTTCGCCCGGCCGGGCGAACTCGGCGTGCACCCGGGCCGCCAGCGGTGGGATGGCCGGCCCCCGGAACTCCGGGTCGATCCCGTCGACGGGCAGCGCGAAGCCCCGGTGCCACCACAGCGCGAAGCCGTGCCGGCGGGCGATCGCGGCGAGGGTCGCGCCGGCCTCGGTGCCCTGGAAGGACGGGTCGACGACCACCGCCTCGACGTCCCGGGCGAGGTCCAGGTCGCCGTGGACCTGCGCCTCGATGTAGTCGTCCAGGGCGCGGCCGGCGGCGCCGGGCGACCAGGCGACGTCCTCCCGGCGGCGCAGCAGCTCCCGCACCAGCGCGAGGGTGTCCATGCCCGGTCGGCCGAGGCTGACCCCGGTGCCCTCGGTCGCCGCGATCAGGGCGGCCAACACCGGCTCGAACACGTCGACGGTGCCGAGGTCGCGGGGGCCGAGGTGGCTGTCGCCGAAGCAGAACGTGGCCCGGGACAGCACCTCGGGACGCAGCCGCAGGTGGCACGAGCCGAACCGGGGGCAGGCGCCGTCCGGGTGGTCGAGCAGGTTGAGCCCGCCGTACTTGGGCCGGTCGGCGGGGCGTACGCCCGGGGTCTGGTAGGCGCCGCCGAACAGCGACTCCTCCCAGCGGTCCCGGTCACCGCCCGGGTACGCGGTCAGCCCGCCGTTGGAGATCCCGGTCTCGAACTGGCTGCGGTAGGTCCCCTCGGCGGCGAGCGCCTCGACCACCGTACGGCCGTCGGCGAGCAGCCGGTCCGGGTGGAAGTTGAGGGTCAGCCGGCCGTGCCGGCCGATCGCGGCGATCAGCTGCTCGGGCTGGTGGGTGACGCCCGATCCGGCCAGCGCGCGGCCGATGGCGGCCAGCGCGGCGGGTCGGTCGCGCAGCGCCACCGTGCGGACGTGCCGCAGCGCCCCGTGCTGCGCGGGGGTGAGCGCGGCCGGATCGACGACGGGGTGCATGCGGCAGATCATCTCCGCGCCACCCGGCCCGGCGCTACCCGGTTTTCGCCACGCTCCGGCATCAGGCCCGGGCCGACCCGCCCGGGTCACTCCGCGCGCGGGCGCTCGGTGCCGAACCCGTCGAGGGTCGTCCGCTCGTCGGCGTCGAGGAGCTCCTGGAAGAGGGTGATCTGCAGCCCGGCGGGGGCGTCCAGGCGGGAGTTGAGGGAGTGCCACGGCGTCACCGTCGGCGGGGCGATCTCGGTGGCGCCGGCGGCGACCAGCCGGTCGGTGGCCGCCCGGCCGTCGTCCACCTCGAACGCCACCCGGATCTTCGGGGCGACCTGCCGCCCCACCTCCACCTCGTCGATCATCCGCTTCTGCGCCGGGTTGGCGATCTCCAGGGTGGCCCGGCCGGCGTCGAGGATCACCACCCGCGCGTCGCCCTCGCCGGAGAACGCGGCCTGCTCGGGCAGGCCCAGCGCGTCGCGGAAGAACGCCACCGCCGCGGCGTAGTCCTCCGCCTCCACCACCAGGCGGAGCTGGCGTACGGCGGGCGGGCGGGCGTCATCGGCGGCCATACCCGGGCAGCCTACCCACCTGCTCAGCAGGTCGGCCGTCAGGTGGCCGTCGGGGCGACGCTACAGTTGGGGACGCGCCGACCGGGAGGCGATGACGTGACTGCTGCCGTGGTGGTCGACCAGGTGTTCCTGGGCGACCACGTCTGCTTGGCGTACGACGGGTCCGCGGGCCACGACGCCCCCCGCCGGCACGCCCTGGCGCAGCCGTGGCAGGCGGCGTGACGGTGTCGGGTCAAGCGGTGCCGTCCGCCGGCGCCTTCGTGCACGAGGGGCTCTTCTACCAAAGCGCCGACGACCTGCTGGCCGGCACCGTCCCGTTCGTCGAGGACGGGCTGGCAGCCGGGGAGCCGGTGCTGGTCGCCATGCCCGGCGCCAACCTGCGGCTGGTCCGCGCGGCGGTCGGCGCCGCGGCGCAGGCGCGCTGGGCGGACATGACCGAGGCCGGCCGCAATCCGGGCCGGATCATCCCGTGGGTGCTGCAGGCGTTCGCCGACGAGCACGCGGGCCGGCGGGTACGGATCATCGGCGAGCCGATCTGGGCCGGCCGCACCGACACCGAATACCCGGCCTGCGCCCAGCACGAGGCGATGATCAACGCCGCGTTCGCCGGCCGGGACGCGACCATCCTCTGCCCCTACGACGCGGGCGCGCTCGACGGCGTGGTGCTGGCCGACGCGTGCGCCACCCACCCGGTGCTGGTGGACCGGACGGGACGGCGGCCCAGCTCGGGTTACGCCCCGGCGCACGTGGTGGACCGCTACAACACACCGCTGCCCGTCCCCGCCGGGCCGGTCGCGGAGCTGGCCTACCAGGTCGACATGCTCTCCGCCGTACGCCGGTTCGTCGCCGGCCACGCCGAGGCCGCGGGGCTGGCCGAGGACCGGGTGGCGGATCTGCAGATCGCGGTCACCGAGCTGGCGACGAACAGCGTCGCGCACGGCGGAGGTGGCGGCGTGCTGCGGGTCTGGCGGACCCCGGAGCACCTGGTCTGCGAGATCCGGGACGACGGCTGGCTGACCGACCCGCTGGCCGGGCGGCTGACCCCCGCGGCGGACGGCATCGGTGGGCGCGGGCTGGTCATCGTGCACGCGCTCTGCGACCTGGTCCGGGTGCACACCTCCCCCGCCGGCACGGCGGTCCGCCTGCACATGCGGATGACGACATGACCGACGAGGCCTTCCGGCTGCGGCCGGTCGGACGGGTCGCCTCGCCGCTGACCGACGCGGCGACCGCGCCGCGGCAGGGCGACGAGGGCGCGCCGGAGGCGTACCTGGACTTCACGCCGGAGGTCGCGGCGGCCCTGCGCGACCTGCGGGCCGGCGCGGAGGTGCTGGTCCTGACCTGGCTGGACCGGGCCAGCCGGGACGTGCTGACCGTGCACCCGCGCGGCGAGGCGTCCCGGCCGGAGACCGGGGTGTTCAGCACCCGGTCGCCGCACCGGCCGAACCCGATCGGGCTGCACCGGGTGCGGGTGCTCGCGGTGGACGGGCTGCGCCTGCGGGTCGCCGACCTGGAGGCGCTGGACGGCACGCCGGTACTGGACGTCAAGCCGGTGCTCGGCCCACCCGACGAGCGCTGAGGGCCCGGCCGGGTCAGTGGCCGCGGGCGAGCCACTCGTCGAGGTGCGGCGCCTCCGCGCCGACGGTGGTGCTCCCGCCGTGGCCGGTGTGCACGACCGTCTCCGGGGGCAGGGTCAGCAGCCGGCTCCGGATGGAGTCGATGATCGTGCCGAAGTCGCTGTACGAGCGGCCGGTGGCGCCCGGGCCGCCGGCGAAGAGGGTGTCCCCGGTGAACACCACGCCGAGGGCCGGAGCGTGGAAACTGCACGCGCCGGGGCTGTGCCCGGGCGTGTGCAGCACGGTCAGCGCGGCGCCGGCCACCTCGACGGTGGCGCCGTCGCGCAGCGTCCCGCCGGGGGGCTCGTCCGGGTGCACCTGGTCCCAGAGCACCCGGTCGGCGGGGTGCAGCAGCACCGGCGCCCCGGTGGCCCGGGCCAGCGCCGGGGCCACCCGGACGTGGTCGTCGTGGGCGTGGGTGGCGAGGATCGCCCGGACCCGCCGGCCGCCGACGACGGCCAGGATGGCGTCCACGTCGTGCGGGGCGTCGACGACGACGCACTCGGCGTCGTCACCGACCACCCAGACGTTGTTGTCCACGTCGAAGGTCTGCCCGTCGAGGGAGAAGGTGCCGGCGGTGACGGTGTGATCGATCCGAGCGGCCATCAGAAGACCACCACCGACCGGAGCACGTCGCCGCGGTGCATCCGGCCGAACGCCTCCTCCACCTGGTCGAGCGCGATCTCCTCGGTGACGAAGGCGTCGAGGTCGAGGCGACCCTGCAGGTAGAGCGCGGTGAGCATGGGGAAGTCGCGGCTGGGCAGGCAGTCGCCGTACCAGCTGGACTTGAGGGCGCCGCCGCGGCCGAAGACGTCCAGCAGCGGGACCTCGACGGTCATCTCGGGCCTCGGCACGCCGACCAGCACGACGGTGCCGGCGAGGTCCCGGGCGTAGAACGCCTGCTTCCAGGTCTCCGGCCGGCCGACCGCCTCGATCACCACGTCGGCGCCGAAACCGCCGGTGGCGGCCCGGATCGCCTCGACCGGATCCTCGCCGGACGCGTCCACGGTGTGGGTCGCGCCGAACCGGCGGGCCCACTCCAGCTTCCGCGCGTCGGTGTCCACCGCGATGATCGTCGTCGCGCCGGCCAGCGTCGCGCCGGCGATCGCCGCGTCGCCGACCCCGCCGCAGCCGATCACCGCCACCGAGTCGCCGCGGGTCACCCCGCCGGTGTTCATCGCCGCGCCGAGGCCGGCCATCACCCCGCAGCCCAGCAACCCCACCGCGGCCGGGCGGGCGGCCGGGTCGACCTTCGTGCACTGGCCGGCGTGCACCAGGGTCTTCTCGGCGAACGCGCCGATGCCGAGGGCGGGGGCCAGTTCGGTGCCGTCGGCGAGGGTCATCTTCCGGGCCGCGTTGTGGGTGGCGAAGCAGTACCAGGGCCGGCCGCGACGGCAGGCCCGGCAGACGCCGCAGACGGCCCGCCAGTTGAGCACGACGAAGTCGCCCGGGGCGACGGAATCGACGCCGGCGCCGACCTCCTCCACGATGCCGGCCGCCTCGTGGCCGAGCAGGAACGGGTAGTCGTCGGTGATGCCGCCCTCGCGGTAGTGCAGGTCGGTGTGGCAGACCCCGCAGGACAGCACCCGTACGACCGCCTCACCGGGCCCCGGATCGGGGACCACGATCGTGGTCACCTCGACCGGCGCGCCCTTGCTGCGGGAGATGACTCCCCGGACCTGCTGGCTCACGGTCTCCTCCTGCTCCGCGGCGCGGCGCGCCGCCGTCCGTCCGGCTCCGGCGCCGCCGGGGGTACGGCGACACCGGTCGATCAGCACCCTCGGCCGAAACTACCGCCGATCACCACCGCCGGCCCAGAGCCGGGCGGCGGTTATCCCCGGCGCTGTCCGGGTAGGCGGGGGCACGATTCGGCCGTCGGACGGGAGTGGGCCATGAAGGTGAGCCATCTGCCACTACGCGTGAGCATCGGCGCGTTCGTCCTCAATTCCGGGCTCAGCAAGCGGACGCTGGAGGGCGAGGCGGCGCAGGGCCTGCACGGGATGGCCGTGGGCGCCATCCCGCAGCTCAAGCAGTTCCCGCCGGACCGGTTCGCCCGGCTCCTGTCGGGCGCCGAGATCGCCCTGGGGGCCGCCCTGCTCGCGCCGTTCGTGCCGTCGGCGCTGGCCGGCCTCGGGCTGGCCGCCTTCGCCGCCGGCCTGGCCCAGCTCTACGTCAAGACGCCGGGGATGCGCGAGCAGGGCAGCCTGCGCCCCACCCAGCAGGGCATCGGCTTCGCCAAGGACCTCTGGCTGCTCGGTGCCGGCCTCACCCTGGTGCTGGACGGCCTCACCCTCCGCCGCCGGGGCCACTGACCGGTGCCGCGCCCCTGTCCGGCGGCGGCCGGTCGACGCGCCGCGCGCCCCGCTCAGGACGGCGTCGGCGCGGGGTCGGCGACCGGCGACCGCTCGGCGGCGAGCCGACGGCGGGCGGCGTTGCGGTAGCGGAGCACCTGCACCGCGCCGAGCGCCCAGAGCAGGTACTGCACCGCGAAGGCCCACCGGAAGGCGGTCAGGTCGGGGGTGGCCCGGCCGGCCGGGGTGGCCAGGTCGAGCACCACCCCCACGGCCAGCACCAGCGTGATCGAGGCGACGAAGCCGCCGACGTTCACCAGCCCGGTGGCGCTGCCGATCCGGCTGACCGGGTTGAAGGAGCGCGCGTAGTCGAAGCCGATCAGCGACCCGGGGCCGTTGACCGCCAGCACCAGCACCAGCGCGACCAGCAGCCAGCGCGGCGCCGGGCCGGGCCAGGCGAGCACCACCGCCCAGACCGCCGCGGTGCCGGCGGTGATCGCGAAGACCAGCACCGACCGGTGGAACGGGTGTCGGGCGCACAGGTGCGCGATCACCGGCCCGCACACCAGCATGCCGAGGGTCATCAGGGTCAGCAGCGACGCGGCGGCGGTCGGGCTGAGCCCCTGCCCCTGCACCAGGAACGGGTAGCCCCAGAGCAGGGCGAACACCGCGCCGGAGAACTGGGTGACGAAGTGCGTCCAGAGCCCGAGGCGGGTGCCCGGCTGCGCCCACGCGGCGGCGAGTTCCCGGCGCACCGCGGCGAGGCCGGACCGGGAGCGGGCGGTCACCTCGCGGTGCGGGGTGTCCCGGACCGCGGCGACGACCATCAGCAGCACCGTCGCGCCGAGCCCGGCCGCGACCAGGAAGGCCGGGGTCCAGCCGGCCCGGTGCAGCAGCGCCACCAGCGGTACGGCGCCGAGGATGGCGCCCAGCTGGCCCAGGGTGCCGGTCAGCTGGGTCAGCATGGGATAGCGCCGGTCCGGGAACCAGAACGCCACGATCCGCAGCACGCTGATGAAGGTCATCGCGTCGCCCAGCCCGACCAGCACCCGGCCGGTGACGGCCAGACCCACGTCGGTGGCGAGGGCGAAGCAGAGCTGGCCGGCGACCATCAGGGCGCCGCCGGCGATCAGCAGCCGGCGGGAGCCGTACCGGTCGAGCAGCACGCCGACCGGCACCTGCATCACCGCGTACACGGCGAGCTGGGCGACCGAGAAGGTGGCCAGCGTGCTGGCGTTGATGTCGAACCGGTGCGCGGCGTCGACCCCGGCGACCCCGAGCGAGCTGCGGTGGAACACCGCCGCGAGGTACGCGCTCAGCGCGACGCCCCAGACCAGCCAGCCGGAACGGCGGCCCGCTCCCGGCGCGGCGGTCACCGCAGCGTCCGCAGCGCGGCGGCCGCGTTGTCGATGTGCGCGGCGACCGTGCCGAGCCAGCGCTGCGGGTCGTCGCCGTCGAGGGCGGCGAGCTGGGCGGCGTGTTCGGTCAGCGCCGCCTCGGCCCAGCCGGGCGAGAGCCGGAAGGTCGCCTCGCCCATCCGCAGCTGGCGGTCCCGCAGCCGCTGGTACAGCTCGGCCAGGATCTCGTTGCCGGCGGCGTCCACCACCGTGGCGTGGAAGGCGCGGTCGGCGGCCATCAGGGCGGTGAGGTCGCCGGCGGCGTGCGCGGCGCGCATCTCGGCCAGCCGGGCGGCGAGGTCGGCCCGCAGCGCCGCCCGGCGGGGCCAGACCCGCTCGGCGGCGTGCAGCTCGACCAGCCGGCGGGCCTCGATGACGTCGGTGATCTCCCGGGCGGAGACGGGCCGGATCAACGCGCCCCGCTTCGGGTAGAGCCGGACCAGGCCCTCGGCCTCCAGCCGCAGCAGCGCCTCCCGCACCGGGGTGCGGGAGACGCCGGTGGCCTCGGCGATCTCCCCCTCGCTGACCAGCTGCCCGCCCGGGTAGACCTGCTCCAGGATGGACCGCTTCAGGTGCAGGTAGGCCCGTTCGGCGGCCGACGGGACGCTCGTCCGGGCCGGCGCGGAGGGATGCGTCATGTATCTATGATCCGGCCGGTCACGGCCGGCGCCGGGCCGGGTGCCCGGGACGTGGCACGCGCCACCCGGTCAGCTGTGGCTCAGGGTGAGCAGCCCGTCGGCGTCGACGTCGAACCGGGTGCCGAGCCGGCCGAGCAGGTCGGCGAGCCAGCCCGCCTCGGCGGGCGTCGCCGGCTCCAGCCGCATCCGCCGGATCCGCACCGGGGCCGCCCGCAGGCCGCGCAGCCGGCCGGTCTGCGGGTCGAGGGCGGGCAGCCAGAGCAGCCGCAGCTCCGGCCGGTACGCCTCCTGCCCGCCGATCCCCTCGTAGTCGTCGATCAGGTCCCCGCAGCCGTAGAGGATCGGCCGGTCCCGGTATACCTCCACCGGCCGGACGTTGTGCGACGAGTGCCCGTGCAGCACGTCGACCCCGGCGTCGACGAGGCGGTGGGCGAACGCCACGTGCTCGGCCGGCACCTCGTACCCCCAGTTGCCGCCCCAGTGCACGGAGACCAGCACCCGGTCCCCCGGCCCGGCCGCGGCGGCGATCCGCTCCGCCACGAGGTCCGCGGTGACCGCCGAGACCTCCGGCAGGTACGCCACCCCCGGCCGGTCGGCACCGGCCGCCCACTGCGGCGGCACGCCGCTGGACGGGGCAGCCACCGAGAAGACCAGCAGCCGGCGCCCGGCGCCGAGGTCCACCCGGGCGGGCGCCCACGCCGCCGCCGCGTCCCGGCCGGCGCCGGCGGTGGCGATGCCCGCCCCGGCCAGCGCGTCCAGGGTGTCGGTGAGCCCCACCGGCCCGAAGTCGAGCATGTGGTTGTTGGCCAGCGCGCACACGTCCAGCCGGGCGGCGGTCAGGCACGGCACGTTGTCCGGGTGCATCCGGTAGTGCACGGCCTTGCCCTGGGCGTGCCCGCCCCGCCCGGTCACCGCCGTCTCCAGGTTGACGATCCGCGCGGCCGGCCGCAGCCCGTCCAGCAGCGGCAGGGCGGCGCCCCAGGGCCACTCCGGCGGCACCGGGCGGGGAATCGGTCCGTTGACCGACTCGGCCAACCCGACGTACTCGTCGGCGTCGCGGACCGCCCGCTCGCGCAGGTCGGCCGGGCCGGGCCGGGGCAGGACGCGGTCCACGCCCCGGCCGGTCATCACGTCCCCGGCGAGGAAGAGGGTCACCGCGTCGTCGGGCATCCGCCCGAATCCCCCGCACCCGCCGGGTCGAAACGGCGTGGCCGGGCGCCGACCGGGGTACCAGGGCCGCCATGACCGATGTGACCGTCGTGGTGGCCACCCGCAACCGCCGCCGCCAGCTGCTGGCGACGCTGGCCCGGCACACCGCACCCGTGATCGTGGTGGACAACGGCTCCGACGACGGCACTCCGGCGGCGGTGGCGCACGCCTTTCCGAACGTGCGGGTGGTGCGGCTGGACGCGAACGCCGGCGCCGCGGCGGCCCGCAACATCGGGGTGGCGCTCGCCCGCACCCCGTTCGTGGCGTTCGCCGACGACGACTCGTGGTGGGCGCCGGGCGCGCTGGACCGCGCGGCGCGGTTGCTGCGCGGGTACCCGCGCACCGGGCTGCTGACCGGGCAGGTGCGGGTGGGCCCGCAGGACCGGCTCGACCCGGTGTCGGCGGCGATGGCGCGTGCCCCGCTGGGCGTCCCGCCGGGCGCGCCGGGCCCGGCGGTGCTGGGCTTCCTGGCCTGCGCGGTGGTGCTGCGCCGCGAGGCGTTCCGGCAGGTCGGCGGCTTCGCCGAACCGCTGGGCACGTACGGCGAGGAGGCGCTGCTGGCGATGGACCTGGCCGCGGCCGGGTGGCGGCTGGCGTACGCCGAGGACCTGGTGGTGCACCATCACCCGCTGCCGGCGGGGCGGGACCGCCGGGCCCGGCGCCGCGCCGAGGCGCGCAACCGGCTGCTCACCGCGACCCTGCGCCGCCCCGCCGGGATGGTGCTGCGCGCCGTGGCCGAGGCGGTGCGGGACCCGGCCGGGCGGGGCGGGCTGCTCGACGCGGGCCGCGAGCTGCGGTGGGCGCTGCGGCGGCGGCGCCGGTTGCCGGCGCAGGTGGAGGCCGCCCTGCGCACCCTGGAGCGGCTGGACGCCGAAACCCCGACCGCGCCGCACCAGCCGCTGCCGGCGGTGGTCGCCGCGGACTGAGCCGGCCCGAACGCACGCCCGCGCGCCCGCGTGGCGGCTCCGCCGAACCCGGCTCGGTGCGGCGGGTGACCTGCCTATGGTGAAGCCGTCCGGCCGGATGGCGCGAGGAGAGCCCGGTGGCCACGAACGGGGGGCTGCGGCCGTGGTACCGGCCGATGACCGCGCGCGACCGCGGTGAGGAGCACCGCGCCGCGACGCCGCTGGAACTCTTCTTCGACCTCTGCTTCGTGGTGGCCGTCGCGCAGGCGGCGACGAACCTGCACCACGACGTGGCGGAGAACCAGGTCGGGCACGCCGTGCGCAGCTACCTGATGGTGTTCTTCGCCATCTGGTGGGCGTGGATGAACTTCACCTGGTTCGCCTCCGCCTACGACACCGACGACGACGTCTACCGGATCACCACCCTGGTGCAGATCGCGGGCGCGCTGATCCTGGCCGCGGGCGTGCCCCGCGCGTTCACCGAGGGCGACTTCGTCACCATCACCTACGGATACGTGGTGATGCGGCTGGCCGTGGTGGCGCAGTGGCTGCGGGCGGCGTCCGGCGATCCCGGTCACCGGGCCGCGGACACCCGGTACGCGGTCGGGGTGACCCTGGTGCAGCTCGGCTGGCTGGTCCGGCTGCTGCTGCCGGACGACTGGCGGATCTGGACGTTCCTGGTGCTGGCCCTGGCCGACCTGCTGGTGCCGGCGGTGGCCGAGCGGCCGGGGATGACCACCTGGCACCCGCGGCACATCGCCGAGCGGTACGGGCTGTTCACCCTGATCGTGCTCGGCGAGGTGGTGCTCGCGGTGTCGGTGGCCGTGCAGACCGGGGTGGACGCCGGCGAGCGGGGACTCTGGTCGCTGGCGGTGGCCGGCATGGTGATCGTGTTCGCGCTCTGGTGGCTCTACTTCGACCGGGAGATCGAGGTGCCGGCGCGGCTGCCCGGCTCGATCGCCTGGGGGTACGGCCACTACCTGGTGTTCGCGGCGGTCGCCGCGGTCGGCGCCGGGCTGTGGGTGGCGGTGGACCACCACCGGCACCTGGCACACGTCAGCGACCTGGTGGTCGGTCACGCCGTGGCCGTCCCGACGGCCGGCTACCTGCTCACCGTCTGGGTGCTGCGGGTGCTGCGCCACCAGCCCGGGGTGGTGGCGGCGGCCTTCCCGGTGACCGCGCTGCTGGTGTTGGCCACCCCCTGGGCGGCGGGGCCGGTCTACCTCATCGCGGTGCTGCTGTTCGCGCTGGTGGCGGTGACGGTGCTGGCTCGGCAGCGGGAGCCGCGGTCCAGAAGTCGACCAGCAGCCGGCTGAACTCCTCGGCGCACTCGATCTGCGGCATGTGCCCGCAGTCGGTGAAGAGGTGGGTGCGGGCGCGGGGCAGCCGGGTGCGGGCGGCGTCCAGGTGGGCCGCCGGCAGGATCAGGTCCCGGTCGCCCCAGACGATCAGGGTGGGCACGTCGAGGTTGGCCAGCTCGGTGAGCAGCGCCTCCCGCCACTGCGGGCTGACCCCCCGGAAGCTGCCCAGGCTGTGCGCGGTCTCCAGCATCACCCGGGCGACGTGCGGCTGGCGGGCCACCTCGAGGGCGTACGCGACGCGCTCGGCGGTGGCGAACGCCGGGTCGTGGAAGAGGGCCCGCTCGGTGCGCCGGGCGGAGACCCGGCTGGGCCGCAGCAGCAGCCGCCCCAGCGGGCGCAGCGCGAGCAGCCGCAGCATCATGGTCACCTCGCGGCCGAAACCGGCGCTGTTGACCAGCGCGAGGCTGGCCACCCGGGCCGGCTCGGCGACGGCCAGCTGCATGGCGATCGCGCCACCGAGGGAGTTGCCGACCACGTGCGCCGGCGCCTCGACGCCGACCGTGTCGAGGTAGCGGCCGACGAACCGGGCCAGCGCCGGCAACGTGTACGGCTCGGCCATCGGCAGCGAGCCGCCGTAGCCGGGCAGGTCGACACTGTGCACCCGGTACCGGTCGGCGAGCAGCTCGTGCTGCTCGGTGAAGTCGCGCAGGCTCCGGCCGATGCCGTGCAGCAGCAGCACCGGCGGGCCGTCGCCGTCGACCCGGTGGCGCACCCGTCGCCCGTCGACGGTGACGTGCCGGGGGCCGGCCGCCGCGCTCACGCCCGGTCCCCCGCCCGGTCGGCGGTCCTGCCGTCCGGCCGAGCCGTCGACGGCGGCGAAGCGGCCGACGGGTCGGGTTGCCGCTGGGCGGGGACGGTGCTGGCCCGGCGGGCCGGGTCGGCGGCCGCGCGGGCCAGCCCCAGGGCGAGCACCCGGCCGTACGACGCCGGGGCGACCCGGGCCAGCACGTCGGGCAGCTTCGCCGACCAGCCGATCAGCACCCGGCCGCGGCGCCGCCGCACCCCGCGCAGGATGATCTCGGCGGCCCTGGCCGGGTCGATGGAGAGCAGCTTCTCGAACTGCTTGCGGCCGGCCTCGTACTCCTCGACGGAGACGCCGCTGCCGATCCGGGCGCTCTGCGCGATCCGGGTGCGGATGCCGCCCGGATGCACCGAGGTCACCCCGATGCCGTCGTCGGCCAGTTCGTGGCGCAGCGCCTCGGTGAAGCCGCGTACGGCGAACTTGCTCGCCGCGTAGGCGGCCTGCCCGGCCGGGGCGATCAGGCCGAAGAGGCTGGAGACGTTGACCAGGTGCGCGCCGGGCTCGGCCTTGAGCGCGGGCAGCAGGGCGTGGGTCAGCTGCACCACGGCGCGGAAGTTGATGTCGATGACCCAGGTGAACTCCTCCAGGGTCACCTGGTCGAACCGGCCGCCCAGCGCCACGCCCGCGTTGTTGACCAGCAGCCGGATCGCGGGGTGGCGCCGGCGGACCTCCTCGGCCACCCGGGCGGTGGCCGCCGCGTCGGCGAGGTCGACCACGTAGCTGGTCAGCTGCCGGTCGGGGTGCGCGGCGCGGATCGCGGCCACCACGGCGGCGAGCCGCTCGGCGTCGCGGTCGAGCAGCACGAGGTCGCTGCCACGGCGGGCGAGCCCGTGCGCCAGGGCCTCCCCGATGCCGCTGGCGGCGCCGGTGACGACGGCCGTGCCCGTGGTGAAGTCGAAGCTACGCACCGGCGGTGCTCCTTTCCGGGGTGCTGGACCGGTCGGCGGCGGCGCGGGAGAAGCGCACGCCGGCGTCGGTGAGCCGGCCGTGCCGCATCAGCAGCACGTCGCGCGGGTAGTTCTGGTGCAGCCGCCACGGCGCCGAGGCGCCCTGCTTGGGCAGCGCGTCTACGCTGCGCAGCACGTAGCCGGACTTGAGGTCGATGATCGGCTCCAGCGCGCCGTCGCGGGGCGCGAGCGGGGTGACGATCTGCTGGCCGGTGCGGTCGAGGTGGTGCAGCAGCCGGCAGACGTACGTGGCGACCAGGTCGGCCTTCAGCGTCCAGGAGGCGTTGGTGTAGCCGATGGTCATCGCGAAGTTGGGCACCCCGGAGAGCATCATGCCCTTGTAGGCGACCGTGCTCGGCAGGTCGACGTCGGCCCCGTCCACGGTCAGCGTCATCCCGCCGAGGGCGAGCAGGTTCAGCCCGGTGGCGGTGACCACGATGTCGGCCGGCAGTTCCTCGCCGGAGGCGAGCCGGACGCCCCGCGGGGTGAACGTGTCGATGGTGTCGGTGACCACCGAGGCCCGGCCCTGTTCCAGGGCGGTGAAGAGGTCGCCGTCGGGCACCACGCAGAGCCGCTGGTCCCACGGGTCGTAGCGGGGCGAGAAGTGCCGGTCGATGTCGTAGCCGGCCGGCAGCCGGCCCTTGGCGGCCCGCCGGAGCAGCTTGCGCATCAGCGTGGGGGCGCGCCGGTTGAGCTGGAAGTTGGCCGTGGTGAGCAGCACGTTCTTCCACCGCACCACCGGATACGCGGCCTTCGCCGGCAGCCAGCGGCGCAGCGCGTCGGCGACCACGTCGCGCGAGGGCAGCGCGATGACGTACGTGGGCGAGCGCTGGAGCATGGTGACGTGCCCGGCCCGCTCGGCCATCGCCGGCACCAGGGTCACCGCCGTCGCGCCGCTGCCGATCACCACCACCCGCTTACCGGTGTGGTCGAGGTCGGCGGGCCAGTGCTGCGGGTGCACGATCCGCCCGGCGAACGTCTCCGCGCCGGGCAGGTCGGGGGTGTAGCCGGCGTCGTAGCGGTAGTAGCCGGAGCAGGTGTGCAGGAACGAGCAGGTGAGCACCACGTCCTCGGCGGTGTCGTCGCGGCGGGCGTGCACCGTCCAGCGGGCGGTCGCGCTGTCCCACTCGGCGCGGACGACCCGGTGGTGGAAGCGGATGTGCCCGGTGACGCCGTACTCGTCGGCGGTCTCGCGGACGTAGTCGCGGATGGCGTCGCCGTCGGCGATCGCCTTCGGGTCGGTCCACGGCTTGAACGAGTAGCCGAGGGTGAACATGTCGGAGTCGGACCGGACGCCGGGGTAGCGGAACAGGTCCCAGGTGCCACCGATCGCGTCCCGGGCCTCCAGGAGCGCGTACGTCTTGTCCGGGCAGGTGCGCCGCAGGTGGCAGGCGGCGCCGATGCCGGAGAGGCCGGCACCGACGATGAGCACGTCGACGTGGTCGGAGGCCATGTCATCTCCCGATCCGAGGCGGTGACCCCGGACACTATCCACCGCCGTCGACGCCCGTCAACACCCTGTCGAGTCCAATCGACACAGTGTCGATCCGGTGTAGAGTCTGCGGTCATGACGACCGCCCGTACGGCCACCGGGACCGCGACCCCGCGCGGACGCCGCGCGGCCCGCTCCTCCGGCGACGAGCGCGAGGCGGCCATCCTGGCCACCGCCGAGCGGCTGCTGCACGGCCGGGCCTTCGCCGACATCTCCATCGACGACCTGGCCCGCGGCGCCGGCATCTCCCGGCCCACCTTCTACTTCTACTTCCCGTCGAAGGACGCGGTGCTGCTGACGCTGCTGGACCGGGTCACCGAGGAGGCCGAGGCGACCTGCGGCGACGCGCTGGTCCGGCTGGCCGAGGACCCGCGGGCCCGGTGGCGGGAGCTGATCGCCCGGTTCCACGAGACGTTCGGCGCGCACCGCGCGGTGGTGCTGGCCTGCGCCCAGGTGCGCGGCACCAACGCCGAGGTGCGCCGGCTCTGGGCCGCGGTGCTGGAGCGCTGGGTGCAGGCCATCGAGACCGCGATCGAGGCGGAACGGCGGCGCGGCGCCGCCCCGGACGGGCTGCCCGCCCGCGACCTCGCCATCGCGCTGAACTCGATGAACGAGCGCGTCTGGTACGCCACCTTCGCCGGCGACGGGCCGGCGGTGGCCGAGCGGGACGTGGTCGACGTGCTGCTCGACGTCTGGCTGGCGGCCATCTACCGCAGCACCACTCCCCCGCCGGCCTGAACCCCCGCCCGTACCGTGATCGTCTGATCCAGGACAGGGCGGACACGGGTCGGCAGCCCTGCTGGGCGTCAGACGATCATCCGTCGGCTTCCCGGGCATCACGGGTGACCGGTTGCCGGAGGATGGTGCGGAGCTTCTCGGGGGCGACCCTGCGAGCGTCGCTGAGGTAGATCTCGTGGTGCCTGCCGACCATCCGGAGCCCGTTGCCGGGGATGAACTCGTGGTGCATCCGGGCCAGCGCGCCGGCCTCGTCGTCGTAGGAGCCGACATGCAGGGTCTGCACGCAGCGCCCCTCGGACAGCGAGCCGAGACGAACGTCGGGCAGGCGCCGGGGGCGGTCCTTGGCCGCGACCTGTCCGACGGCGTCGGCGAACATGTCCTGGTCGATCCAGTCCGGGACCATGATCATCAAAGTCCAGTCCCACCGGGCCTTGTCGCGGGACGCCGTGAACGCGGCCATGTCGTCAGCCCACCACAGACCTTCCAGGGGCATGACGACGTAGTCGCGTCCGAGGGTTCGCTTGCTGGCGAACTTCAGCTTGTAGGCCAGCGGGTACAGCGCCTCGGCCGCCTCGGTGAAGGCCCGGGTGTTGGGATCGCCGTGCCCGTCGATCATGAGATACCGCAGGTCGGGCACATCCACGATCTGGAACTGACCTTGTCTCGCGCGGTAGGCGTCGATCTCCCGCTTGAAGTCAATCTTGTCCGTCATCGGGCACCTGGGCTCGCGCCGCGAGCCACGACCTTTCTGCCTCCAGGAGGCTCAGTGAGTAGGAGAAGACCTCGCGCGCCGGCAGTGCGAGGGGGGCCTGCGCCGACTCGGCGTTCCTGATGGCGGCGATCCGGGCGTCGACCTGGGCGAGTCGGTCGCGGAGCGCGCGCGCGTACTCCCCCTCGGAGAGCAGGGACAGGTTCGCCACGCCCACGAGCAGGGGGTGCGGGACCGGGCGCAGCTCTGCGATGAGCGCGAGCGCGCTGCGGGCGGCGGCCTCCCGCCCCGAGGCGGTGGCATGGAAGACGCGCCGGGACTTCGCCGCCGCCGGCGCGTCGGGAGCGTGGATGAGCCCGCGATTCTCCAGCTTGCCGAGGAGGTAGTAGATCGACGAGAACCCGATCTCGGTCCACTGCCGGATCCCGCGGCGCTCGATGACCTGCTCCAGGTCGTAGCCGTGCCGAGGGCACTCGACGATCAGCCCGAGGACGACCACTTCGGACGGCGTGAGCTCCACGCACCTATTCTAGTACTAGAATAGCGGTCCGCAAGCACCGCCAGCAGAGCCTGCGAGACGCCGCAAGCACCAAGGGAACGACCACCGACACCGGCCGGCAACGCCGACCAGGCTCCCGGCGGTTGCCGACGCTGGCGGGAGCCCCGGTGGTCGAACGCGATGTCCGATCGCCGCCAGCAACGCCCGGCCGGTGCGGCGCAGAGTCGACGGCGGTGGCGCGACGTCCGGTCGCGCCCGCGACGGAAGGCGTACGGATGCACGTGGTTCCCGGTCTGAAGGTGCTCTACTTCGGCACACCGGTGGTGCTGGTCAGCTCGGTCAACCCGGACGGCACGGCGAACCTCGCCCCGATGTCGTCGGCGTGGTGGCTGGGGCAGCACGCCATGCTCGGCCTCGGCGACAGCGGCCGGACCACCGCCAACCTGCGGCGCGAACGGGAGTGCGTGCTCAACCTGCCGTCGGCGGCGATGGTCGACGCGGTCGACCGGATCGCGCTCACCACCGGCCGGCCGGACGTGCCGGAGCACAAGGTGCGCCAGGGCTACCGCTACGAGCCGGACAAGTTCGCCCTGGCCGGGCTGACCGCGCAGCCGTCGGAGCTGGTCCGGGCACCCCGGGTGGCGGAGTGCCCGGTCCAGCTCGAGTGCCGGGTCGTCGCGACGCACCGCTTCGGCGGCACCTCGGCGCACGCCACCGCGTTCGAGGTGCAGGTGCTGCGCGCGTACGTCGAGGAGGATCTGATCATCCCCGGGACGAGCTACGTGGACCCGCTGCGCTGGGACCCGCTGATCATGAAGTTCTGCGAGTTCTTCGGCGGCGGGCAGAACGTGCACCCGTCCCGGCTCGCCGAGGGCTGGGAGATGCCGCATCGGCTGCGGCCGGAGTCGACGCCGGTGGCCGGGTGAGGGTCAGGACGAACCGCTCCGGGTGAACTCCATGATCCAGTTGGTCTCCCAGGTGCGTTCGCCGTCGGTGGAGAACGCCTGCTCCCAGCGGCACGAGGTCGGGGTGATCGCCGACCAGATGAACCGGCACCGGACCGGGCGGCCCTCGTCGACGTCGTCGGCGTAAAAGGTGCCCACCCCGTCGACGAACCGGCCGACCACCGGCGGCAGCTCCAGCATCCCGCGGTTGCTGTTCATCCAGTAGATCGACCAGGTGCCGGCCACCGGGTCGAAGATCCGCACGGTGGCGCCGGAGAAGCCCTTCGTCGGGAAGGTGATCTCGTCGAAGCTGCCGGCCCCGGCGAAGAAGGTCCGGGCCACCGACAGCCCCGGGAACTCGTCCCACTCGTCGCTGCCGACGTGCCGTTTCACCAGCCGGCGGTTGACGACGTGCCAGGTGCCGACGAAGAAGTCGAAGTCGCCCATCAGCGGCCCACCGGCCCCTCGGCCCGGGTGTCGGCGCGCCAGCCGGCCAGGTCCGGGCGGTCCGGCGCCAGCACGTGCCGGGCCCAGGCGGCCCGCTCGTGCTCCAGCACCCCCAGCTCCCAGATGCAGCCCGCCCAGGGCCGGCGCTGCTCGACGAAGTGGGTCGGGTCGTCGTCCGGGCAGTCCAGGGCGGGCTGGCCGGCGGCGGCGATCCGCACCTCGACCACGTTGTCCCAGGCCCAGCTGTACGCCAGCAGGTAGGCGCCGGTGTCCGCACCCCGGTGCAGCACCACCCAGCCCGCCGCCGGAGTGCCGTCGTCGGCGCCGGTCGGCAGCAGGCGGGGCAGCAGGTCGTAGGCGGCCTTCTCCACCTCCGGCTCGATGCGCCGGTGCGGCTGGTCGATGTGATAGCGCTTGAGCTCCCGGCCGGCGACCGTCACCGGTCCCGGCACCCACAGGTCCTTGTCGCGAAATGCCATGCCGGGACGGTAGGACCACTCCCCTGACAGCTACTGTCAGCAGAGTGCGGGCCAGTCGACTCCTCTCCCTCCTGCTGCTGTTGCAGACCCACGGCCGGCTGACCGCGGCCCAGCTCGCGCAACGGCTGGAGGTCTCGGTCCGCACCGTCTACCGGGACGTCGAGTCGCTGCACGCGGCCGGCATCCCGCTCTACGGGGAGGCCGGGCACGCCGGCGGTTACCAGCTGGTCGAGGGCTGGCGGACCCGGCTGACCGGGTTGACCGCCGAGGAGGCCGACCGCCTCTTCCTCGCCGGGCTTCCCGGGCCCGCCGCCGAGCTGGGCTACGGCGCGGTGGTGGCCGCGCTCCAGCTCAAGCTCCAGGCCGCGCTGCCGCCCGCGCTCGCCGACCGGGCCGGGCGGCTGCGGCAGCGGTTCCACCTGGACACCCCCGGCTGGTACGCCGACGGCGACGCCTCACCCCACCTGACCGAGATGGCGGACGCGGTGTGGCGGGAGCGGCGCGTCCAGGTCCGC
Source organism: Micromonospora sp. R311 (assembly GCF_056780015.1). Taxonomy (NCBI): domain Bacteria; kingdom Bacillati; phylum Actinomycetota; class Actinomycetes; order Micromonosporales; family Micromonosporaceae; genus Micromonospora; species Micromonospora sp. R311. The sequence continues at coordinate 110,898 of NZ_JBSWCE010000023.1, read as the reverse complement.
TACCGCAGCTGGACCGGCGAGGTTGACCGGGTGCTGGAGCCGTACGGGCTGGTGCTCAAGGGCGGCCGGTGGTACGCGGTGGCCAACCGGCCGGGCCGGGACAGCCCGGCGACCTACCGGATCAACCAGATCCTGGCGCTGACCACCCTCGACGAGGGCTTCGACCGGCCGGCGGAGTTCGACCTGCCGGCCTGGTGGCGGACGCACGTGGTGCGGTTCCGGGCCCGGCTGCACCGCGACGACGCGACCGTCCGGCTCTCCCCGTCCGGCCGGCAGCGGCTGCGGGAGGTCGCCAGCGACGTGGTGGCCCGCGCGGCCGAGAACAACGCCGGCCCACCGGACGCCACCGGCTGGGTGACCACGGTGGTGCCGATCGAGTCGCTCACCCACGCCCACGGCGACCTGCTCCGGCTCGGCGCCGAGGTGGAGGTGCTGGCGCCGGCCGAGCTGCGCGCCATGCTCACGGCCACCGCCGCCGGGTTGGCCGCGCTCTACCCGCCGCGCGCCGCCGATCCGCCCCGCTGAGGCCCGGCCCCGCCGTCGCTCAGCCGAGGGCCACCCGGACGGCGACGTCGCGCTTCGGGTAGTGCCGCTCCACCTGCTCCCGGCCGTACTTCTCGCAGAACATCGCCACGACATGGCCGACCCGGTCGGCGTCGGTGATCGGGGTGGCGGGCGCGCTCACCGCCGTGCCGTTCGCGGCGACCTCGACCATCGGGGTCCTTCGGACGTTCTTGTACCAGTCGCTGTCCGATCCGGTGATCGGCACCAGGAACATGTTCTGTTCCTCCTGCACGAACCACACCGGGTGGGAGATCTGCCGCCCGGATCGGCGGCCGGTGACGGTGAGCTGCACCTCCTCGACGCCGGCAAAGGCGTCCCTCGCCTGCTCGATGCTCACCGTGGCCTCCGTCGACGGTCGATGCTGCTCCTCACCGCCAGGCTAGGCGTCGGCCAGCCGGCCCGGTGCCGGTTCGCCGCAACGCCGCACCGAAGAGTGCGGACCACTCGCCGTCTCCACAAGGGAGGGTGCCGGGGCCGTGGTTGTCGTCGGAGTGTGCCACCCTGGGGGCGACGACTCGGGTCACCGGAGGTGATGGCCACGTTACGACTGTGCGAACTCGTCGCCGTGCCCGCCGTCGCGCCGGTGACCCTCGCCGTCGCCGCCGGCACCACCGTGGCGCTGGCCGCCCCACCCCGGGTCGGCACGGCGTTCGCCCGGGTGGTGGCCGGGCTGGCCGCGCCGCTGGCCGGCACCGTCCTGGTCGGCGGCCGGGACGTCACCGACCTGCCGCCGCTGCGCCGCCGGATCGGGTACGTCCCGGCCGGCGGCGCCCTGCTGCCCCATCTGACCGTGCGCCGCAACATCGCCTACGGCCAGCGCAAGCGGGAACGGGTGCGCGAGGTGGCCGACACCTGGGTGGCGACGGTGGTCGAGCGGCTGGAGCTGGCGCCGACGCTCGACCTGCGCCCGCACCTGCTCTCCGAGGCCCAGCGGTTCCGGGTGGCGCTGGCCCGCGCGATGGCCTGCCTGCCGGAGGTGCTGGTGATCGACCTGCCGGCCGGCACGCCGGACGGGGGACGCCTCACCGACCTGGTCGGGCGGCTCGCCCCGCCGGACGCCCCGGGTGTCGCGGTGCTGGCCTGCACCGGCGACGAGGCCGTGCTGGCCGAGGTCGGCGACCGGGTTGCCGTCGAGCCGGCCGACGCCACCGCGGAGGCGGGCCGGTGAGGCTGCGCCGCCGTACGCTGCTGCGCGCCGCCGCCGCGGCGGGAACCGCGACGGCCGTCACCTCCTGCTCCCGGAACGAGCGGTCGGTGCAGGTGGCGGTGGTGTGGAGCGGCGCGGAGCTGGCCCGGTTCCGGGAGGTGGTGGCCGGCTACGGCGCCCCGGTGCGGGTGGTCAGCGCGGGCAACGACATCGACGCGTTCCTGCGCGCCCGGCACCTCGCCGGCACCAGCCCCGACGTGGCCATCCTGCCCCGCTCCGGGCTGGTCGTCGAGTACGCCCGGCGCGGCTGGCTGCGCGAGCTCACCCCCGCCGCGAGCTACGCCGTCCCGCCCGGGATGGCCGACCTGCTGGTCACCGACGGCCGCCGCTACGGCGTCTGGGTGAAGGCGGCGCACAAGTCGCTGTTCTGGTACTTCGACTCGATGCTCTCCGAGCCGCCCGCCACCTGGGACCAGCTGGTGGCGATCACCCGCCGGCTCGGCGCCCGGGCCCGGGCCGGCACCGCCCCGGCCCCGCTGGCGATCGGCGCCGCCGACGGCTGGGTGCTCACCGACTGGTTCGAGAACGTGCTGGCCGACATCGCCGCGCCCGACTTCTACGAGGCGCTGGCCCGCGGCGAGGCCGACTGGCGCAGCCGCTCGGTACGGGTCGCCCTGGACCGGCTGGCCGAGCTGTGGAGCATCGACGGCGCCTTTCCCGGCGGCGCCCGCCGCGCCCTGCTCACCCAGTACGAGGAGTCGGTGATCCAGGTGGTGCACCACCGCCGGGCGACGATGGTGTTCGAGGGCGACTTCGTCGGCGACGTCAGCGCCCGGTTCCAGCGCGGCGCGGAGCAGCCGGTCACGTTCCGGTTCCCGGGCTCGCGGGTGGCGGACCGCCCGCTGATCCTCGGCGGGGACGCGGCGGTCGCGTTCGCCGGGTCGGCGCGCGGCGCAGAACTGGTGGGCTGGCTCAGCGAAGGGTCGGCGTTCCAGCCGTGGCTGCAGGCCGGCGGCTACCTCTCCCCGAACGTGACCGTCCCGCTGGCGAGCTACCGCGACCCGGTGCGCCGGGCGCTCGCCGCCGAGCTGCAGGGCGCGGAGTCGGTCCGCTTCGACCTCTCCGACCGGCTGCCCGGCCCGTTCACCGGCTCCGACGGGGTGGGGATCTGGCGGATCATGCAGGACTTCTTCGCCGACGTCACCGGTGGGGTGCGGGCCGCCGAGGCGGTACGCCGGGCCACCAACCAGTTGGCCGCGGCGGCCCGGGCGGCCGGAGGCGGCCGATGACCCGGCCGGTGCTCGGCGAGCTGGCGGTGCTCGACGACGTCGGGCCGCCCCGGCGCGGCCGGGCCTATCCGGCGGCGGGGGCCACCTCCGCGCTGCTGCTGCCGGCGCTGCTGCTGCTCGGCGGGCTGGTGGCCTGGCCGGTGCTGCGGACGCTGCACGCCAGCGTGTTCACCGACGGCCGGTGGGTCGGCGCGGCGCACTTCCGCGCCGCGTTCGCCGCGCCCGGCACCGCCGCGGTGGTGGGTCGCACGGTGCTCTGGGCGCTGGTGGTGCCGGCCGTGGTCACGGTGCTGGGCTACCTGCTGGCCGCCGCGTCCCGCCGCTCCCAGGAGGGCGGGCTGGTCCGGCTGATCCTGGTGGTGCCGACCGCGCTGCCGCTGGTGGTCACCGGGGTCACCTTCCGGCTGCTCTACGACCCCGATCCACAGCGGGGGCTGGCCACCCTCCTGCTGGCCCGGCTCACCGGCCGCTCGGCGGACCAGGTGCCGCAGCTGCTCGGCCCGGGTCTGGTCACCGTGGCGCTGATGTCGGCGTTCGTGTGGGCCTGGGTCGGGCTGGCCGTGCTGGTGTTCCGGGCCGCCCTGGACGCGGTGCCGCCCAGCCTGGCCGACGCGGTCCGCGCCTTCGGCGGCAGCCGGCGGGACGTGCTCTGGGACGCGCAGTGGCGCCCGCTGCTGCTGCGTACCGTCGCGGTGGTGTTCGCCCTGGTGGCGCTCGGCACCAGCCGCACCTTCGACCTGATCCTGGTGATGACGCCCGGTTCGGTGCGGGACGAGGCGTCGGTGCTGGCGCTGCGGGTCTGGCAGACCTCCGGCGGCACCACCACCGGCGAGGGCGCCGCGCTCGGCGTGATCTGGCTGGTGGCCGTGGTGGCCGGGATGCTGGTGGCCGCGCTCTTCGTCCGCCAGTCGTGGCCGCCGCCGCGGGATCCGGCGCCGGCCGAGCCCGACCCGGCGGCGGCCCCGCCGCGCCGGTCCATCCGGCTGCTCGCCGCGGGCGCCGCGCTCGCCTGGCTGGTGCCGCTGGGCGTGCTGCTGGCCACCTCACTGCACAAGCCGGTCGACGCGGCGGCCCGCGCCTGGTGGTCGAGCGCGCCCAGCCTGGACTCCTACCGCCAGCTGGCCAGCGGCCCGGAGCTGTGGCGCACGCTGGGCTTCACGCTGGTGCTGGCCACCGTGGTCACCGCCGCGGTGCTGGGCATCGCGCTGCTGGCGGCGTACCCGCTGGCCTGGTTGACCGGGCCGCCCGCGCAGGCGACCGGGCTGCTGCTGATGGCCGCCAGCGTGGTGCCGGTCCAGGTGATCGCCGGTCCGGTCAACGAGGTGCTCGGCGTGGTGCTCTCCTCCGGCACCGCCCGCGGGCTGGGGCTGGTGCACGTCGCGCTGGGCATCCCGTTCGCCGTGCTGGTGCTGCGCAACGCCTTCGCCGACCTCCCCGCCGAGCAGGTACGCGCGGTGCGGCTGGGCGGGCGGCACTGGTGGAGCACGCTGCGGCTGCTGGCCCGGCACAACCGCCCGGCGGTGGTCGCGGTCGCCGTGCTGGAGTTCGTGCAGGTGTGGAACGACCTGGTGGTCGGCCTGCTGTTCAGCGGCCCCGGCGCCGCGCCGCTGGGGCTCTTCCTGGCCGGCCAGACCCGCGGGTTCGTGGTCAACAGCGGGGTGCTCGCCGCCGGGTCGGTGGTCGCGTCGATCCTGCCGGTGCTGCTGGTGGTGCTGGCCCGCCGGCAGCTCGTCGCCGGGCTGGTCGCCGGGGGCGTCCGGTGACCCGGCCGGGTGGCCGGTCCCGCGGGCCGGGGCGGCTGAGCGTGCTGCTCGCCCTCGGCGGGGTGCTCGGCGGCGGCGTCAGCGCGCTGCTCGGCAACGTCGCCGGCAACCTGCTCTCCGAGCTCTCCGTGGCGGTGCTCGGCTCGGCGAGCGTCGGCGTGGTCGTGCTCGGCCTGCTCGCCTCGTTCGTCGTGGAGTGGCGCCGCCGCCAGCGCGAACAACTCGCCGAGCCGGACGCCGAGACGCCGGCGGCCGCCGGCACGCCGACGCTGCCCTACCAGGGCACCTTCACCGGGCGCAGCGACGACGTGGACGCCATCGTCGACGCGCTGAAGCGGGAGCACGCGGTGGCGGTGGTGGGGCGCCGGGCCGTCGGCACCTCCTGGTACGCCATCGAGGCGGCCAACCGGTGCCGGGCGGACTTCCCGGACGGCCAGTACCACCTGGACCTGCGCCGGGGCGGCCGCCGCCACCCGCCCCGGCAGGTACTCGCCGCGCTGGCCCGGATCCTGGGCACCCGGCCGCCGGCCTCCGGTCGCCCGGACGACCTCGCCGAGGCCGCCGACGAGCTGCGCGGCCAGCTCGACGGCCGGCGGATCCTGCTGGTGCTGGACAACGTCGACGACGCCGCCCAGGTCCGGCCGCTGCTGCCGCCGACCGCCCACACCTGCCGGCTGCTGCTGGCCGGCACCGGGGCGCTGGCCGCGCTGGACGCGGTCGGGGTGGTGGCGCACTGGATCGGCGAGCCGGACACCGACGACGCCGTCGACCTCTTCGCCACCGCCGGCGCGGCGGCGCCGGCGGCCCGGCCGCACCGCCCGGACCCGCGCACCGACCCGGCGGTCGGCAGCATCGTCGAGCTGTGCGGGCGGCAGCCCCGTACGGTGGCGGAACTGGGCCGGCGGACCGCCCAGCACGGCTGGCGGCACGCCGACGTGCTGGAGGCGCTGCGCCGGGCCGTCGAGACTCCCCCGCACCAGGAGATCGACGCCTCACCGGCGACCCTGCTGGTGACCGCGCGGGACGCCGCCTACCACGCGCTCTCGGCGGAGGCCCGGCGGCTGTGGCGGTTGATGTCGCTCAGTCCCGCCCCGGTCGACCGGCCGACCATCGCCGCGCTCGCCGACCGGCGGCCCGACCGGGTCGCCGCCCTGCTGGACGAGTTGGCCGCCGGGGCGTTCGTGGTCGGCGCGCCCGGCGACCGGTACGAGGTGCGGCCGCTGCTCGGCGCGTACGCCCGGCTGCACCTGCGCCGGGACGAGCCGGTGCGCCGGCGGGTGGCCGCGCAGGCCCGGCTCACCCGGCACCTGGCCCGGCGGGCGGAGCGGCACGTGGCGAGCCTGGCGGTGGCCGCGTCCACGCTGGACCGGGACCGGCCACTGCCCCTGGACGACGACCCGTACGGCTGGTTCGACCTGCACCAGGAGCTGCTGCTCGCGGTGGTCAAGGTGCCGGCGGGCGCGGCGGAGACGCTGCCCCGGCGGGTGCGGCGCTGGTGGTTCCGGCTGGCGGTGGCGCTGTGCGGCTGGCTCGCCCACGTCGAGCGGCTGGACGAGTGGGACGAGGTGTGCCGCACCGTGCTGGCCACGCCGACCGCCGACGACCGGCCGGAGATCGCCGGCTGGGCGCACAACGAGCTGGGGGTGCTGCGCCGGCGCCGGCACGACCCGCAGGGCGCGGCGACCGCGCTTACCCTGGCGGTGGCGGAGCGGGGCCGCCGGGGCACCGCGCAGGCCCGGATGAACCTCGGCCTGGTCCTGCTCGACCTGGGCCAGCTCGACGACGCGGTGGAGCACCTGGAGCTGTCCCGCCGGCACCGCTCCGGCGCCGACCGGGCCGGGCACGCGCTCACCCAGCTCGGGCTCGGCGCCGCCCAGCTCGCCCGCGGTGAGCTGGAAGTGGCGCACCACCACCTGGTGCGCGCGGCGAACACGTTCCGCTCGCTCGGCGACGCCCGGGGCTACGCGGCGGCGCTGACCAATCTGGTGCTGGTGCACGCCGAGCTGGGCGAGCACCTGGACGCGGCGCAGTCGTGGCGGGCGGCGCTGCGCGAGTACGAGTCGGTGGCGGACCCGACGAACCGGGCCGCCGCGCTGCTCAACGCCGGCGCCACGCTGCTGGGCACCGCGCCCGGGCAGGCCCGGCAGGCGTACGAGATGCTGGCCGAGAGCCAGCGGTTGCGCGAGGGCGGGCGGGCCACGGCGGGGCTGGGCCGGACGCTGCTCTACCTGGGCGACGCGGCGGCGCGGCTCGGTGACCGGGACGAGGCGCGGCGGCACTGGGTGGACGCGGCGGCGGTGTGCGAGGCGGTACGGGACGCCGAGGGGCAGGCCGCGGCGGACGCCCGCCTGGCCGGGGTGGACGCCCCCGCCGACGAGCACGCCTGAGCGGGGGCCGGCGGCCCCGCCCCGGGTGTGCGGTGGGTCAGCCGTCCAGCCGGCGGACCATGTTCATGATCGTCTCGACCTGGGCGCCGCCCTTGATCGGGTAGTTGCTGGCGCCGAGGTAGCCCCACCAGTCCCAGCAGCCGTTCGGGTTGGTGCCCGCGGTGGCGGCCTGGGGGTAGAGCACGATCAGGTTGTTGGTGTCGGCGTACTGGTTGAGGTTGGCCCGGTCCACGAACGCCGTGCCGACCGAGCCGTACGCCTGGAGGCAGCCGTGCAGTGCGACCAGCAGCCGGCAGGACTGGCCGGCGGCACACGACGAGGGCACGTACGCGAAACCATTGGCGTCCATGCTCAGGCCGGGGGCCCAGCCGTTGGTCGCGTGGGTGTTCTGGCTGAACCGGATGAGGGTGCCGCCGAGCGCGCCGGTGTTCGGCGCGTTGACGCTGCCCAGCAGCTTGCGCAGGAGGGCGTTCTGCGGGTCGGTGCCGCAGTTGTTGAGGAACGGCGAGGCGGTCGCCGTGCACCCGCGGGTCCCGTACGGGGTGACCCAGGCGTGGCCGGCCGACGAACCGCTGTCGTACTGCACGCTGGCGCCGAAGTGCTGGTAGTAGCGGACCAGGTCGTCGGTGACGGACTTCTTGACGGTGGTGTCGTTGGTGCCGTGGAAGACGTACACCGGGTCACCGGAGAGGTTGCCCACCGGGTCGACCCAGCCGTACGAGGCCCAGCTGCGGGTGTACGTCTGGAGGGCGGACAGGTTGGTCGGGTACTGGTTGTCGCCGCAGCCGTAGAGCGCCTGGGCGACGTTGTTCTGCGCGCAGTAGTACGGCCCGGCGGCGAAGACCGCCGCGCCCCGGATCCGGGACGAGTAGGCGACGTGCAGTTGGGTGGCCATGTAGCCACCGGAGGAGACCCCGGCGACGTACACGCCGGAGACGTGGTAGGCGCGCAGCGAGCCGGCGACCGGCGGCTTGGTGGACGGGTCGGCGGCCTGGGCGGGGGTCGCGGCGGTCAGGGTCAGCAGCAGGGCGGTGACCAGGGCGGCGGTGGCCTTCAGCGGGGTCTTCATGACGCTCTCCCGGGTCGGTGAGCGCCGGCGGTGGTGTCGGCGTGGCCAGACGCTAGCGTGACATCGAGCACACCGGATATGAGCGGGACCGACACGTCGGGCGGCGCCGCGATGTGGGCCCGACCCATCCGGGGGCGGCTCCGCGCCAGCCCACTCGGCCAGGGCGGCCAGCCCGGCAGGGGCTGCCCCGAGCCCGCGCGCCCGGGCAGCGTCGCCATGCCGAACACCCGGTCCAGCCGTCGTCGGCCACCGCCCGGCCCACCGCGACGACATCGTCACCGACGAGTGGGCGTCCAGGGGGCTTCCCGCTACCGGCATGCCCCCGCCGCTACCCGGCATCCAGCAGCCGGCGGATGGCGTCGGTGATCACCCGGTCGGCGGTGAAGCGCTCCTCCAGCCAGGTCAGCGTGACCGTCGCCGCCTGTCGGTTGCGCTGGTAGCCGGGCACCATCGCGGCCAGCGGAAGCAGCTCCGGCGGGTACGCCTGCTCCACCCGCCGGCTGGCGTCGAACGGGTCGCGGCGGTGCCCGGCGTCGGGACAGGTCAGGTTCAGCAGCGCGATGACCCGGTCGACGGCGTACGACTGGATGAACCGGGCCGCGGTCAGCCGCTCGCCACGCAGTTCGCGAAGCAGGCCGACGTAGAGGTTGGTCAACGCCTCGTTGAGGTGGAACTCGACGGTGTCGAAAACAGCCCCGGTCGGCGGGGGTCCGCAGTCGACCAGTCCGGCCGGCGCGTCGGCGCGCTGCCAGACGATCCGGGCGCCGGTGAACGGCAGCCGGGCCAGCTCGTCGAGGGTGAAGATGGCGTACTCGACGAAGATGCCGTCGGCGTAGAGCGCCTTCCGCCCGTTGCGGTCGTTGGCGAAGCTGTACGCCACCGGGCAGGGTGCGCGCAGCCAGTCGACGGACTCCAGGTAGCGGGGCTTGGCGTGCGCGTCGACCACGACGAAGAAGTCCAGGTCGGAGTAGTCGTCGAGGCGGTCGTGGTCGGCGCCGGCGGAGCCGAGCCCGAGCAGCGCGATCACGTCGGTGCGGCTGGCGAGGTGGGTGGCGAGGTCGTCCAGCCGCCGCAGCGTCGGGTGCATCACGTCGTCCCTTCGTGGAGAGTCGACGTTTCAGCCCGCGCGGCCCGACTGGCCGCCGAGGTCGCGACACCGATGCCCCGATGCTGGCCAGCGAGCCCGGGCGTGTCAAGCGGACGCCCTCCCCCGCAGGTCCTGACTGCGCCGCCGGGGACCAACTCACTTAGGCATTGACCTAACCGACCTCTGCCCCCATACTTAGGTACATGCCTAAGCGAGTCGACGGTGGGGACGGGGTGGTCGACCCGACGCTGGACGGCGTGTTCCACGCGCTGTCCGATCCCACCCGCCGTCGGGTCGTCGAGCTGCTCGGCCGGGGGCCGGCGACCACCAGCGAGCTGGCCCGTCCGTTCGACATGGCGCTGCCGTCGTTCACCCAGCACCTGAGCGTCCTCGAGCGCGCCGGCCTGGTGACGTCGGAGAAGAAGGGGCGGGTGCGGACCTACCGGCTCGCGCCCGAGCCGCTCGAGCGGATGGACACCTGGCTCGCCGGGCAGCGCGCCCTGTGGACCCGACGCCTCGATCAACTGGACGCACTTCTCTACCACCTGAAGGAGCAGCAGCAATGACCACCTACAACGCGAACCCCGACCTCGACCTCGTCCTGGAGCGCACCGTCGACGTCGCCCCCGAGCTGGTCTGGAAGGCCTGGACCACGCCCGAGCTGATCGTCCAGTGGTTCACCCCGAAGCCCTGGTCGACCACGTCCTGCGAGCTGGACCTGCGGCCCGGCGGCAAGTTCAACACGGTGATGCGCTCCCCGGAGGGCGAGGAGTTCCCGAACATCGGCTGCGTCCTGCTGGTCGAGGAGAACTCGACGCTGGTGTTCACCTCGGCCCTGGGCCCCGGGTTCCGCCCGCAGGTCACCGAGGAGGGCTTCCCGTTCACCGCGGTCGTCCACATCGAGCCCGCCGGCAACGGCACGAGGTACACCGCCACCGCGATCCACGCCGACGCTTCGGCCAAGAAGGCGCACGCGGAGATGGGGTTCATCGACGGCTGGGGCGCAGCCCTGGACCAGCTGGTCGAGGTCGCGAAGGGCCTCTGACGGACGCCCGGGTGCTCCTGGGCGAACGCGGAGCCGTCACGCGCCGCGGGGCCCGGCACCCCGCGGCGCCGACGCTCGGGGGCTGTCGAACAGGATGCCCTCGCCGACTCCGGGGCACGAGAACCGCCGGAGCCTCGCTACCCACGCAGCACGGCGGCGACGGTGGCGATGCCCTCCTCGATGGCCGTCGCGGTGTTCGCCGCGTACCCGAGGACCAGGCCGGGCCGGTGTTCGCGCTGGCAGTGCCAGGACAGCGGCTGCACCTTCACCCCGCGCTCCAGCGCCGCGGCCGCCACCTCGGTGTCCGGCACGTCGCCGGCCAACGTGACCATCAGGTGCAGCCCGGCCGCCGCCCCGTGCACGGTCGCGCCCGGCAGATGCCGGGCCAGAGCGGCGATCATCGCGTCCCGCCGGCGGACGTGCCGCCGGCGCAGCATCCGGAGCTGGCGTTCCAGCGCGCCGGAGGTCATCAGCTCGGCGAGCACCAGCTGCGGCAGCACCGCGTTGCCCAGGTCGGCGTTGCGCTTGGCGTCCACCACCGCATCCCGGTAGCGCGGTGGCACCAGCAGCCAGCCGACCCGCAGCGCGGGCGCGAGCAGCTTCGACACGCTGCCGGCGTAGCAGACCTGGTCGGGCAGGAGCGCCCGCAGCGCCGGCACCGGCGGGCGGTCGTAGCGGTGTTCCGCGTCGTAGTCGTCCTCGATGACCAGCCCGCCGGCCCGTGCCCAGGAGACGAGCTGCCGGCGGCGCTCGCCGTCGAGCACCACGCCGGTCGGGAACTGGTGGGCGGGGGTGAGCATCACCGCGCCCACGCCGCTGGCGGCCAGCTCGTCGACCCGCAGGCCGCCGGCGTCGACCGCGACGGGCGGGGTGTCGACCCGCCAGTTGTTCAGGTGCTGGCGTACCCCGAGCGAGCCAGGGTCCTCCACCGCGATCCGGGTGACGCCGTGCGGGCGCAGCGCCTGGGCGAGCAGGCCGAGCGCCTGGGAGACGCCGGTCGTGACGATCACCTCGACGGGATCGGCGGCGACGCCCCGGCTGCGGGCCAGCCAGGCGGCGACCGCGCCGCGCAGCGCGGGCGTCCCGCGCGGGTCGCCGTAGCCGAAGTCCGACGCGGCCAGCTGCCGCAGCACGGTCCGTTCGGCGCGCAGCCAGTCCGCGCGCGGAAAGGCGGCCAGATCCGGTACGCCGGGCGTCAGGTCGATCCGCGCGGGTGCCGTGCGTACCGCGTCGAAGATGTCGGTGCCCGGGGCGCGCGGGAAGAGCGTGGCCGGCGCGGGCGCGGAGATCGGCGGCGGCGCGGGCGGCGCGGCCGGGGCGGCGACCACCACGGTGCCGGCGCGCCCCCGGCCGGCGACCTGGCCGTCCTCGACCAACCGCTGGTACGCCTCGGTGACCACGCCCCGGGAGACGCCGAGGTCGGCGGCGAGCACCCGGGTGGCGGGGAGCCGGCCGCCGACGGGGAGCCGCCCGCCGGCGATGGCCGCGCGGAGCCGGGTGGCGAGCCAGTCGGCTCGTCCGCCGGGCGGGGCGTCGGCGATGTCCAGGTGCAGGAAGTCCGACCCGGCGGTTATGGACCTCTCGGACGGCCGTGGTTTGGCCCTGCTCATCGGGCCATGATGGCAGCAGAGTGGGGCTCTGGAGGAAGCACCCACCCACTTGTCGGAAGGACGATGATGACCGTCGCGTTCCTGGTCACCTCGCTCGTCGTGATCGCCACCCCGGGCACCGGCGCGCTCTACACGCTCGCCGCCGGGCTCGGCCGGGGCCCCCGGGCGGGGCTGCTCGCCGCCGCCGGTTGCACCCTGGGCGTCGCCCCGCACCTGGCGGCGGCGGTCACCGGGCTGGCCGCGCTGCTGCACTCCAGCGCGACGGCCTTCCAGGTGCTCAGGTACGTCGGGGTGGCCTACCTGCTCTACCTGGCCTGGGCGACGTGGCGGGACCGGAGCGGGTTCACCGTCGACCCGGCGGACCCGGCCCCGTCGGCCACCCGGGTGATCACGGTGGCGGTGCTGTCGAACCTGCTCAACCCGAAGCTGACCATCTTCTTCTTCGCGTTCCTGCCGCAGTTCGTCCGCGCGGGCGAGCCGGACCAGTTCGCCCGGATGCTCGGGCTGGGCACGGTGTTCATGCTGCTCACCTTCGTGGTGTTCGGCGGCTACGGGGTGCTCGCCGGCGCGGTGCGCGACCGGGTGCTGGCCCGGCCGGCGGTGACCCGCTGGCTGCGCCGGGGCTTCGCCGGCTCGTTCGTCGCGCTCGGGCTGCTGCTGGCCCGCGCCGAGTCCTGAGCGGGGAGCTGAGATGTTCTTCCAGCACTCCCCCGAGGTCTGGTCCGCGCACCCGGGACTGGTCGCCGGGCTGCTGCACGCCGAGGGCGTCGACGGCAAGTCCCGCGTCGACCTGCCGCTGGCCGACCTGCACACGGTGGCCCGGCAGCGGCTGGCCGGCGGCAGCGAGGCGACCTTCCCCGAGATCCAGGCGTGGCGGCGGGCGTTCTCGCGGATGGGGCTCGCCCCGACGAGGTACCGGTGCGCGGCGGAGTCACTGCTGCGCCGGCTGCGCACCGAGGGCAGCCTGCCGGCGGTGCATCCGCTGGTCGACCTCGGCAACGCCGTCTCCGCCGCGTACGCCGTCCCGGTGGGGATCCTCGACGTGGCGCGGATCGGCGGCGGCATCGAGGTGCGGCCGGCCCGCGGCGACGAGCGCTACCTGACCTTCGGCGGCGTCGAGGAGCACCCGGACCCGGGTGAGGTGATCTTCGCCGACCCGGACGGGCGGGCGCACGCCCGGCGCTGGACCAACCGGCAGAGCGGCTGGTCGGCGGTACGGGACGACACGGCGGCGATCCTGGTGGTGGTCGAGGCGATGCACGACGGCGCCGCACGGGACGTGCCGCGGGTGCTCGACGCGATCGCTAGCGAGCTGCGGCGCGGCTGGGCCGCGCCGGCCCGGACGGCCCTGCTGACCGCGGCCGCGCCCCGGTTCGAGTGCTGAGCCGGCGACCGTCAGGCTGAGGTGGCGGACTCGCCCGGCGCCAGGTGGCGGTAACCGGGCACGGTCTCGGCGAACCAGCCGTTGACGCTGGCCAGGCCCCGCTCGTTGAGCTGGGCGTCGTGGATCGGGAAGACCCGCTCGGCGCCGACCGCGCGGGCGAAGTCGATCGCCTCGGTGAGCTTCAGCCAGGACGCCTGCGCCGGCACCAGCAGCGTCGGCACCGGCCGGTCCGGTCGGTGCAGCGAATCGCCCGGGTGGTAGACGCTCTCCTCGACCAGGTAGCCGAGGTTGGCGCAGTCGGGCTGCCCGTCGTGGATGGTGGCGTGCCGCCCGCCGTACGCGGCCACGGTGAGGCCGGCGGCGGTGAACCGCTGGCCGGCGCGGACCCGGGTGACCGGCAGCGGGGCCAGGTCGGGCAGCACCGCCTGCTCGGGCGCGAAGACCGGGACGCCGAGGCCGGCCAGCCGCAGCACGTCGACGTGATCGGTGTGCTCGTGGGTGACCAGCACGGCGTCCGCGCCGGCCAGGGCTCGCGGTTCGCTCCAGGTGCCCGGGTCGATCACCAGGACCGCCCCGTCGTGCTCGATCCGGACACAGGCGTGGGTGAACTTGGTGATCCGCACCCGCCGACCGTACGCCCCGCCGCGGGCCGCCGCGGTCCCGCCGCCTACCGACGCCGGCGGCGGCCGGTGCACCGGTCATCCCGGCGCTCGCCCGTGCGTGCCCTGCCGAACTGCCCCACAGACGGGTCACCGTGACGCGCCTGCGGCGGTGACGCTCGGCTCCTGCGCGCCCTGTCGAGCTGCCCGCACGGACGGGGCACGCGGATGTCGCGCCTCGCGCCGGGGTCGGGCCGGGTGGCCCGGTGCCGGTTGGTCCTACAGATGGGGCAGCTCGACAGGCCGCCACGGGCGCCCGGCCGGGTCCGCGCCGCCCGCCCCCGGAGGGCGGCGACCCGACCGCCGGTGATCCGACCGCCGTCATCCGACCGCCGGTGACCGGGCCGCCGGTCACCGGGACGCCGGTCACCACGCGGGTGGCCGTCAGTCGTGGCCGCCGTGGTCGCCCGCCCGGGGTGGGCGGCCGGCGCGCTGGCCCGGTTCCACCACCACGAACTGGCCCATCATGCCCGCGTCCTCGTGGTACAGCAGGTGGCAGTGGTACATGTACGGCACGTTCGGGTCACTGTGGTCGGTGAACCGCATGATCAGTCGTACCGGCCGGTCGGGCGCCAGGTAGACGGTGTCCTTCCAGCCGCTCAGCGCGGGCGGCGGGGCCGAGCCGCCGACCGAGAGCACCTGGAACTGCACGTCGTGCACGTGGAAGTTGTGCGGGGTGCCGTCCCGGTTGGTCACCTCCCAGACCTCGGTGCTGCCCCGGGTCACCGTCTCGTCGATCCGGTCCAGTTCCATCTTGCGCCCGTTGACGCTGCGGCCGGTGAGGGTGAACCGGCGGGTCTGCGCCGCGTCGGCCGGATCCAGCCGGTCGGTCGGCACCAGCGCCGCCGGCACCGGCGGCGACGCCGCGAGCGTGTCGGCTGCCCGCAGTTGCAGCACGTCGAAGCGGTCCGCGCCGCCGGCGAAGCGGTCGGCCAGGGCGCCCGCGCCCAGTTCGGGCGGGGTGCTGCGCAGGGTGACCCGCTCCCCCGGCCGGACGTCCACCACGATCTCGGCGCGCTCGCCGGGAGACAGCTGCACCCGGTCGACCCGGGCGGCGCGCGGCAGCAGCCCGCCGTCGCTGCCGATCAGCGCGAAGGGCCGGTCGTCGGCCAGGCCGAAGTCGTACGTGCGGGCCGTCGAGCCGTTGAGCAGGCGCAGCCGCACCCGCTCGGTCCGCACGTCCAGGTAGGGCCCGACGGTGCCGTTGACCAGCAGGGTGTCGCCGAGGACCCCGATGCCGGCGATGGCGTTGCGGGTCGTCTTGAACTCGCCGCTGCGGGAGAAGTTTCGGTCCTGCACGATCACCGGGATGTCGTCCACGCCGTAGTCGCGGGGCAGCGGCAGGGCGGCCGCCCGCTCGTCGTCGACGATGAACATCCCGGCGAGCCCGCGGTAGACGTGTTCCTCGGTCGCCCCGTGCGGGTGCGGGTGGTACCAGAGGGTGGCGGCCGGCTGGTTCACCGTCCAGGTCGGCGACCACGTTGCCCCCGGGCGGATCATCTGGTGCGGCCCGCCGTCCATCCGGGCCGGCAGGTGCGTGCCGTGCCAGTGCACGCTGGTCGCCTCGGCGAGCCGGTTCACCACGTTGACCACGACCTGCTCCCCCCGCTTCGCCCGCAGGGTGGGGCCGAGGAAGTCGCCGTCGAAGCCGGCGGTGCGGGTCAGCCGCCCGTCGCCGCGGAAATCCCGCTCGCCGTCCCGGGCGAGCAGGTCGAACACCCGCCGCCCCCGCTCGTCGATCCGGGACTCGGCCAGCGGCGGCACCGCGAGCGGGCGGACGAAGTCCACCCGACCGACGGTGTCGGTGCCGCCACGGGCGAGCGCCCAGCCGCCGACGGCCACCCCGCCGCAGCAGATGACGAGCACGACGGCGAGCACGCCGATGGCCACCCGGGCCAGGGATCGTCGTCCGGCCACCACACGCACCTCCTGTAGATTCAGTACCTGTAGCGTGACTGCATATCCGGGCGACGCCCAGCGGATCCGGCCGGTTTCCGGGCCCGCTCCGGGTTCCCCCGGACCCGGTTCCGGGCCGCTCCCGACAACCGCCCCGCCGCCTGGCGCGGAAGCGCATGATCGGGGCATGGAGCGACGAGCGGAACGGGGGCACCGGTGCGTGCCGCACACCGCCGACGTACGGATCGAGGCATGGGCGCCCACCCGGGAGGCGTGCGTGGCCGAGGCGGTGACCGCCCTGGTCGACACGTTCACCGACCCCGGCGCGGCCCGGCCCGAAGCCGAACGGGAGTTCCGGGCGCCTGCCGGCGACGACGAGGACCTGCTGGTGAGCGTCCTGGACGAGGTGATCTTCCGGATGGAGACCGAGGGCGAGCTGCCGCTGAGCACCGAGGTGACCGGCGACGGCGCCGGCGGCCTGCTGGTGCGCTGGCGGACCACCGACACCGAGGCGGTCGAGCTGGTCGGCGCGGTGCCGAAGGCGGTCGCCCTGCACGAGCTGCGCTTCGGCCGCGGCGACGAGGGCGGCTGGTCCTGTGCGGTGACCCTGGACGTCTGAGCCCGCTCAGCGCCCGCCGGCGACGCGCGCGGTCAGCCCTTCACCACGCCGATCGGCACCAGCCGGGCCACCTTCCGGCACAGCCCGGCCCCCTCGGCCGCCTCGATCACCGCCGAGATGTCCTTGTACGCCGCCGGCATCTCCTCGGCCAGGCCCCGCCGGGACGCGCCGCGCACCACGATGTCCTGGGCCTCCAGCTGGCGGCGCGGGTCCATCCCCTTCTCGGCCTTGACCGCCTGCTTGCGGCTCTGCACCCGGCCGGCGCCGTGGCAGGTGGAGGCGAAGGCGGGCGCGCCGGGCACCCCGGTGAGCACGTACGAGCCGGTGCCCATCGAGCCGGGGATCAGCACCGGCTGCCCCACGTCCCGCAGGTCGTCGGGCAGGTCCGGGTGACCCGGCGGCAACGCCCGGGTGGCGCCCTTGCGGTGGACGCAGAGACTGCGCTGCCCGCCGTCCACCCCGTGCGTCTCGATCTTGGCGAGGTTGTGCGAGATGTCGTAGACCAGATCGAGGCCGTGGCCGGTCTCCCGCTTGAAGACCTTGCCGGCGGCGTCGGCCAGCAGCTGCCGGTTGGCCCGGGCGTAGTTCGCGGCGGCCGCCATCGCGCCCAGGTAGGCGCGGCCCTCGTGCGAGTCCACCGGCGCGCAGGCCAGCTGCCGGTCCGGCACGTGGATGCCGTACCGGGCCATCACCTTCTCCATCCTGCGGACGTAGTCGGTGCAGATCTGGTGGCCCAGCCCCCGCGACCCGCAGTGGATCATCACGCACACCTGGCCCGGTCGCAGCCCGAACGCGGTGGCGACGCGGTCGTCGTACACCTCCTCGACGGCCTGCACCTCCAGGAAGTGGTTGCCGGAGCCGAGGCTGCCGACCTGGCGCGCGCCGCGCTCCACCGCCCGTTCACTCACCTCGGCCGGGTTGGCGTCGTCCACCGCGCCGTAGTCCTCGCAGCGGGCCAGGTCCCGCTCGACGCCGAACCCCCGCTCCACCGCGTACCGGGAGCCGCCGCGCAGCACCGCGTCCAGCTCCGACTGCTTGGACAGGTGCCACACCGCGCCCTTGCCCATGCCGCGCGGGGTCACCGCGCCCAGCCCGTCCATCAGCGTCTCCAGCCGGGCGCCCAGCTCGGCGCGGTCCAGGTCGGCGGCGAGCAACCGGACGCCGCAGGAGATGTCGAAGCCCACCCCGCCCGGGGAGACCACGCCGCCGGCCTCGACGTCGGTGGCGGCGACCCCGCCGATCGGGAAGCCGTAGCCCCAGTGCACGTCGGGCATGGCGTACGAGGCGCCGACGATGCCGGGCAGGGTGGCCACGTTCGCCACCTGGTCCAGCGACTTGTCCGCCCCGGCGTCCGGCAGCAGCGAGCGGGACGCGAAGACCACGCCCGGTACCCGCATGGGGTCGTGCCGGTCGATCCGGAACCGGTACGGCGACTCCTCCACCAGCTCCATTCCCCGCGGCTACCCGCGCCGGGCCGCCCTACACCTGCCCGCGCCGGCCTGACCACCGGATCAGACCGGCTCCACCCGGTTCACGGCCATGGTCTGCGCCAGGTCCCGCTCACCGCAGTCGGCGGGGCGCGCGGTCAGCGCGCCGTGCACGGTCACCCGGGCGCCCGGGCTCAGGCTGGCCGCGACCTCCCCGGTGAGGGCGAAACGCCGGGCACCCACCAGCAGCATGGTGCAGTCGCCGACGCGCTCCACCGTCCCGGTCAGCGTCCGGCCACCCCAGGGCAGCGGCCCGGGCACCTCGCCACCGCCCGGCGGGGGCGGCGTCGCGGCCGACGGGCCGGTCGCGGACGGCGGGGGTGCGGTCGGCGGCTGGCCGGTGGACGCCGGCTCGGGTGGGTCGCCGGTGGCGCAGGCGGTCATCGTCCAGACCAGACCGATCGCGGTGAGCAGCACCGATGCTCTGCGCATGACATGACACCTCCGTCAGCTGGGACGGTCCGGCCGGCCGCCGGGTTCCTCAGACGCCGTAGAACGCGCGGTAGCGGCGGATCAGCCGCCACTGCACGAGCACCGCCGCCACGGTCAGCAGGATCATCACCAGCGTCGCCGCGGCCGCGTAGCCGTACCGCAGGTACTCGAAGGCGTTGCGGTAGACGAACAGCGAAAGGTACGTGGTGGCGTACGGCGGCGGACCGCCGTCGGTGACCACGAACGCCGGCACGAACGAGAAGTGCAGGCTCTGGATGAGGTCACGCACCGCCAGCAGGGCCAGCACCGGCGCCATCAGCGGCAGGGTGATCCGCCGGAACACGTCCCAGCCGGTGGCGTCCTCGATGGCGGCCATCTCGTACACGTCGCGGGGCAGCGCGCGCCGCGCGGCGAGCAGCACCACGAAGGTCTCCCCCATGGTGAACAGGCTCAGCAGGATGATCGCCGCGCGGGCGTCGGTGGGGTCGGTGAGCCACTGCGGCGGGGTGCGCCCGAGCGCCGTGAGCCCGTTCTCCCCGCCGGTGCGCAGCAACTGGTTGATCGGCCCGTACAGCGGGTTGAGCAGCCAGAGCCAGAGCAGGCCGTAGGCGATCTCCGGCACCGCGGTGGGCAGCACCGCCGCGGTGCGGGCGCTGCCGACGCCGAACGCGCGGCGGTGCAGCAGCAGCGCCAGGCCGAGCGCGAGGAGCACCCGTAGGGGTACGGCCACCAACCCGAACACCAGCGAGTTGGTCAGCGACACCCGGAAGACCGGGTCGTCGAACAGGGCGGTGAGATTGTCCAGCCCCACCCAGGTCGGCGGGCGCAGCAGGTCGTACTCGGTGAAGGCGAGCGCCAGGGTCACCACGGCGGGCAGCAGCACCAGCCCGACCAGGCCGACCAGGTACGGCGCCAGCATCAGCGCCAACTGCCGGCGGGAGCGGGTGTCCGGCCTCATGACGGGGTGAACCGTCGCCCGGGACCGGCGTGGAAGACGTGCACGTCGGCCCAGCGGACCGCGATGCGTACCGCCGCGCCCCGGTCCGGCCGGCGGGCCGCCGGCACCCGGGCGACCACCGGCTCCCCGCCGGCGAGCCGCAGGTACGCGTACGCGTCCTCGCCGACCACGTCCACCCGGTCCACGGTGGCCGGCGTGCCGTCGGCGTCGGGGCCGGCCACGGTGACCGCCTCCGGCCGGAAGCCGAGGTCGAGCCGGCCGGGCTCGGTGACCGGCGCCCCGGCCGGCGGGGTGCCGGTGGGCCGCAGCGGCCCGGCAGCGGGGAGCAGGTTCATCGCCGGCGAGCCGACGAAGCGGGCCACGAAGGTGCTCGCCGGGGTGCGCCAGATCTCGTCGGGGGTGCCGACCTGCTCGATCCGGCCGTCCCGCAGCACGGCGATCCGGTCGGCCAGCACCAGCGCCTCGGTCTGGTCGTGGGTGACGTGCACCATGGTGGCGCCCAGCCGGTCGTGCAGGGCGCGCAGCTCGGCGCGCATCTCCACCCGCAGCGCGAGGTCGAGGTTGGACAGCGGCTCGTCGAGCAGGAACACGTCCGGCTCCCGCACCAGCGCCCGGGCCAGCGCCACCCGCTGCCGCTCGCCGCCGGAGAGCTGCCCGGGGCGGCGGTCGAGCAGCCCGGCGCAGCCCACCGACTCGGCGGCGGCACGGGCCCGCTCCCGGGCCACCGCCCGGGGCGTGTCCCGCACCTCCAGCCCGAAGGCGATGTTCTCCGCCACGCTCAGGTGCGGGAAGAGCGCGTACGACTGGAAGACCATGGACACGTTGCGCAGGCCGGGGCGGTCGCCGGTGACGTCCCGGCCGGCGATCCGGACCCGACCGGCGGTGACCGGCTCCAGCCCGGCCACCACCCGCAGCACGGTCGACTTGCCCGCTCCGGAGGGGCCGAGCACGACGAGCAGCTCGCCGCGGGCCACCGCCAGGTCGACCTCGTGCAGCACCGTCGCGGACCGGTAGGCGGCGCTGACGCCGTCGAGGGCGAGCCCCGGTTCGCTCACCCGTGCTCCCCACGGGCGAACAGCGGCCGGGTCTGCTGGTCGAGGTCGCGGATCACGTCGTCGAGCCGGTCGCCGCGGTGCATCGCGTTCTCCAGGATCCCGTACGTGACGTCCTCGATCTCCGGCCAGGTGGAGACGGTGGGCAGCGCCCGCACGGTGGGGATGGCGTCGAGGAAGACCTTGGCGCTGCGCGGCGGCTGGGCCGGGCCGAGGAAC
The DNA here is from genome assembly GCF_056780015.1 of Micromonospora sp. R311. Classification (NCBI taxonomy): domain Bacteria; kingdom Bacillati; phylum Actinomycetota; class Actinomycetes; order Micromonosporales; family Micromonosporaceae; genus Micromonospora; species Micromonospora sp. R311. Next base: position 90,231 of record NZ_JBSWCE010000023.1, on the reverse strand, counting down.
GCCGGGGACTGCGACACCCCGATGTGCGACGGCACGGTGCGGCCGGTCGCCGCGACGATCCGCTGGCCCTCCTCGGCGATGGCGTACTCCAGGAACCGCCAGGCCGCGTCCTTGCGCCTGGCCCCCCGGGTCATGCAGTACGCGTCGGAGTGCAGCACCCCGACCTGTTCCCGGTAGACCGGCAGCGGGGCGACGTCCCACTCGAAGTCGGTGATCGACCGGAACGTGGTGGTGGACCGGCGGGAACTCATCAGCATGGCGAGCCGGCCGTTGGCGAACCGCGACTCGTCGTCCTCCGCCTCCACCTCCTCGTCGGTCGGCACCACCCCGTACGCCAGCCGCAGGTCGACCAGGTTCTTCAGCGCCTCCCGGGCCGCCGGGGTGTCCAGCGTCAGCCGGGTCGGCTTCGCCGGGTCGTCGACGATCTCGGCGCCGTTGGACCAGACGAACGGGGCGAGCCGGATGATGGACGGCTCGACGCCGAGCCCGTGCACGGCCGGGCGCAGCGCGGCGCCCTCGCTCTCGGTCGCCTTGACCACCACGCCGCGGGCGTCGCGGGTCATCGCGGTGGCGGTGCCGACCAGGTCGTTCCAGGTCCAGCCGGGCTTCGGCTCGGGCACGCCGTACTTCTGGAAGAGCGTGCGGTTGTAGTAGACGGCCAGGCTGGAGACGTTCTGCGGCAGGCAGAGCTGCCTGCCGTTCCACTTGAACGCGTCCATCGCGACCGGGTAGTAGTCGGCCGGGTCGACGGCGTCGGAGGCGGCGATCCGCTCGTCCAGCGGCTCGACGACGTCCTTGGCCGCGAACTGGCCGTAGAAGCGGTAGTTCATCAGGAACAGGTCCGGCGGCGCGCCGCCGGCCACCGAGGTGGCCAGCCGGGCCAGCAGGTCCTTGCGGTCGCTGGCCTCGATCAGCTGCACCTCGGCCCCGGGCCGGGCCTTCTGGTACGCCTCGATGAGGGTGCGGTACGCGGCCAGTTCCTCCGGGGCGCCGAAGACCAGCAGCCGCACCGGACCGTCGGTGGACGAGCCGGACCCGGAACCACAACCGGTGGTCAGGAGCACGGCGGAGAGCAGCAGTGCCAGCAGGGCCTTCGGTCTCATCGGTTCCGTCCCGTCGGGTCGTCGTGGTGGAGGAAGCGCCGCTGGGCGAGCACGAACACGGCCAGCGCCGGCACCGTGGCGAGCACCGCCCCGGCCAGGAAGACCGGGAAGTTCGTCGGATCCAGCACCGACAGCGAACGCAGCGCCAGCGGCAGGGTGAACAGGTCGCGGTCGTAGACGTAGACCAGCGGGTCGAGGAAGTTCGACCAGGTGAGCACGAAGGTGAGCGCGGTGAGCGTGGCGGTGACCGGGCGGACCAGCGGGAGGGCGACCCGCCACCAGATGCGCATCGGGGAGAGGTCCTCCACCAGGCAGGCGTCGTAGAGGTCGGCCGGCAGCGCCCGGAAGGCCAGGTAGTAGACCAGGACGTAGAGCGGTGAGGTGCCCACCAGGGCCGGCGCGATCAACGGCACCAGGGTATCGGTCAACCCGAGCATCCGGAAGATCGCGAACCGGGGCACCAGCAGCGCGGTGGCCGGCACCATCAGCGCGACCAGCGAGGCCGCGACCACGGTGGCGGTGGTGCGCGGGGCGAGCCGGGCCAGCGCGAAGCCGGCGAGCGCGGCGACCAGCACGCTCAGCGGCACGGCGACGACCGCCACCAGCACCGAGTTCAGCGACGCGCGCAGCAGCCCGCCCAGCTCCACGGCCTGCTGGTAGCCGGTGGTGGAGACCGGCTCGGGCAGCAGTCGCGGCGTCGGCGAGGGCGGCAGGCCGGGCTCGGTGAGCGAGCCGGAGACCAGCAGCAGCAGCGGCGGGACGAAGACGAGGAGGACGAAGGCCGCGCCGAGGGTGCGCCAGACGCGCGCGGCCCGCTCGGGCAGCGGTGAGGGGCCGCTCGCGCGGCCCCTCACCCGGTTGGTGCCGATCTGCGCCTACCTCAGCGGGAGCTTCCAGGCGCCGAGCCCGTGCGAGGCGGCGTAGAGGATCCGCTTGCCCGGCACGATGGTGAGCCCGGCGACCTCCACGTTCGGCATCCCGCCGGCCGCCTTGACCCAGCTCGTCGTCCCCTTGGCCAGCCGCAGCACACCGAAGTCGGTGGCCGCGTACAGGTCGCCGGTGACGTCGTCGCGGACCAGGTCGGTGATCGGCTGGTCGCCGAAGTCGTACGACCGGTCGGCCCAGGTCGCCCCGGTGCCGGTCAGCCGTACCTCGAACGCGTGCCCGAGGGTGGCCGGGGTGTTCGAGTTGAAGCCGCTGTAGGAGATCCACGCCCGGGCCGGGTCGGCCGGGTCGACGTGGATGCTGGTCACGAAGCGGTTCGGGGTGGTCGGGGTGTCGATCCGGGTCCAGGTCACCGCGGCGGCCGGCTCGGCGTCGGCGTTGCGGGTGACGAACACCCGGCCCGTGCTGGTCGCCGCGTACGCGGTGGAGGAGTCGGTGTCGACCCGCTGGACCACCGAGACGGCCCCGCCGGCCCGGTCGCCCCAGGCGGCGTCGGTCAGCGCGACCGTGCCGAGCTGCTCCCAGTCGCCGCACCGGGCCTCGAAGGTGCCGGTCCAGCTGTTGCAGATCCGGTTGGCCTCCTCCAGCGTCCGGTTGCCCAGACCGAAGGTCTTGGTGCGGTAGACCGAGCGCGCGGTGCCGGCGAACATGGTGCCGCTGACCTTGGGGTCGCTGATCACCGGGGCGTAGAACAGGTTGCCCGGCTGGCCGAAGACCCCGTCGTAGACGGAGATCCAGCTGCCGATGTCGCCGTTGTTGAAGTTCACCTCCGGCGTCACGTCATAGAAGTTGTGGAACCGGAACTCCGGCTTGCCGACGTCGAAGCCGGAGGCACCGCCGTCACCGATCATCGTGTTGACCCAGCGGGCGCGCTGGCCCTTGTTCTCCCAGGTGCCGTTGTCCTGGGTGCCGCCCTGGAGCAGCCGGTGGTCGTGCGGGCTGACCGAGAGGCTGATGAACTGCAGGGTGTTCATGCCCGTGTTGATGCCCTCCAGCTTCGAGGGAATCTTCGACAGCATCTGCCGGCAGCGGTCCTTCTGCGCCTGCGTGGTCAGGTTGCGGGCCGGGTTGTCGCACCAGGCCGAGCGGTCGACGAACTGGCCGCTGGAGCGCATCACGCCGCCGTCGTTGGTCTCGAAGAACTGGTACGGGTTGCGCGGGTTGGTGATCAGCGCGTGCTGGTCGGGGTGCAGGCCGTTCGGGTGCAGCTCGTCGGTGCCGTCGTAGGTCATGTCGGTGCCGCTGACCCCGGCGTCGGTGGAGAGGACGACGGCCCGCTTGTGGGCGACGGTCTCGCCGTAGACGTAGGAACCGCCGGTGTAGACGATGTCCGGGTGCCCCGGCGGGGTGTGCACGAACACGTCGTACCAGCACTGGCCGGTGCACTGGTTGTAGGTGGCGAAGCCCGGGTCGGCCGGGTTGGCGCTGGTCAGGTCGGCGAACGCCGGGGCGCCGGCGGCCACGTCGTCGCTGCGGAACAGCCGGGAGTACGGGTTGCCGATGTTGCCCTCGTAGACGTACATCCGGGTCTTGCCGTTCGGGAGCGCGGTCACGTCGATCGCGGCCCGGGTCTGGAAGACCGCGGCGTTGAGGGAGGGCTTGATCTGCGTCCAGGTCGCGCCGGCGTCCGCCGAGCGCCAGACCCCGCGGGCGTACGACGAGGCGTAGACAATGTCGGAGTTCTTCGGGTCGAGCTTGACGTAGCGCACCCCGCGCGGCGAGCAGGCGGCGGTGTTGTTGTACTCCGCGGCGCTGCCGGTGCACTGGGTCGCGTCGGCCGAGCCGTTGTGGAGGAACCGCCAGTTCTTGCCGCCGTCGGTGGACTTGTACAGGCCCCACTTGGCGGCGTCGGGCACCGGGCGGGTGACACCGGTGCAGCAGGAGCTGGACATGCCGCGCAGCGCGGTGGTGGTGGCGACGTAGAGCGTCTTCGGGTCGCCCGGCTTGATGGTGATCTCGCCGATGCCCTTACCGGCCAGCACGTCCTTGCCCAGCGGGCCCTGCCAGGTCAGGCCGCCGTTGGTCGACTTGTAGAGCCCGACGCCGGCCACGCAGCCGGAGGCGCAGGTGTTCGCCTCGCCGGTGCCGACGTAGATGGTCAGGCCGGTCTTGTCGTTGCGGTCGATCTTCACCGAGCCGGCGGCGTTGATGCCGAGTGGCCCGCCGAGGTAGAACCACTTCGGCTGCGGGGCGAGGACGTTCAGGGTGCCCCAGACGCCGCCGCCGGCCGGAGTGACGTAGGCCCGGCAGAGCAGCGCGTTGCAGTCCGGGGCGATGTCGATGGAGGTGACCCGGCCGCCCGCGACGTACTCGTTGGGCACGTAGTTGAAGGCGTCGCGGTACTCGGTGAACGGGTACAGCGCCTCGCTGGGGCCGACGTTGGTCCACCGCTGGGTGCCGCGCAGGCGCCGCTCGGCGGCCGCGTAGGCGGCCTTGGAGCGGTCGACCTGGGCGATGCTGATCGAGTCGGCCGGGTAGGCGCGCTCGAGGAACTCCTGCTGGGCGGCGTTGCCAGGCCCCTCGGGCGACATGCCGTCGCTGCCGGGCACCGCCTGGCGCAACCGGTCGAGGTGGGCGCCGGTGGCGCCCGGCATCTCGCCGTCGCCCACCGCCGCGGCGGCCGGCACCTCGGCACCGGTGAAATGGATGCCCGCGGCACCCGTCGTCGCCACGAGGGCGGCGACCGCTAGTCCTGCGAGGAGATGGCGACGTCTGCGTTTCACGGGGGTCCCTCCGGCACGAGAACGCGTCGCCGCAGCGCGGCGGCCGGATTGGCGACCGTCGCTGGCAGCGTCCACGCTGGAGGATGTCAGAAGTGATCGGTCGCCGACAATCCCCTGCATGGACCGACGTCGACGGATGGTTGTATTCGCATGTGACGGGTAATGCGCGGGCATGCCAGCGCGCTACGAGAACTATCCGAGGATCGCCATCGTCACCGGCGCGGATTCCGGCATCGGGAAGGCCTGCGCGGTCGCCCTCGCCGAGGCCGGCTTCGACATCGGCATCACCTGGTACGGCGACCCCGAGGGGGCCGACCGGACCACCACCGAGGTCCGCACCACCGGGCGCCGCTGCGAGGTCGCGGAGCTGGACCTGACCCGGCTGCCCGGGGCCGACGCCGTGATCGACGAGCTCGCCGACCGGCTGGGCGGGATCGGGGTGCTGGTCAACAACGCCGGCACCGGCACCGCCGTCCCGTTCGTCGACACCGGCTGGGAGCAGTGGCGCGAGGTGCTCTCGATCGACCTGGACGGGCCGTTCCTCTGTTCACAGCGGGCCGCGCGGCGGATGCGGGCGGACGGCACCGGCGGCCGGATCATCAACATCACCAGCGTGCACGAGCACGCGCCGCGGGTGGGCTCGGCCGCGTACTGCGCGGCGAAGGGCGGGCTGGGGCTGCTCACCAAGGTGATGGCGCAGGAACTGGCCGCCGACGGCATCACCGTGAACGCGGTCGCTCCCGGTGAGATCGCCACCCCGATGACCGGTCAGGAGGACGTCGACCCGTTCACCCAGCAGCGCCCGGGTGTGCCGGTCGGACGGCCGGGCGACGCCCGCGAGGTGGCCGCGGTGGTCGCGCTGCTGGCCTCCCCCGCCGCCGCGTACGTCACCGGGGCGTCCTGGCCGGTCGACGGCGGCATGCTGATGATGGGGCCGCAGGCGGCGGCGCTCACCTCGGACGACTGGCGGCGGGTCGAACCCTCGTAACAGTTGGTGACGCTCGCGGTTCACAGTGTCCACTTAGCGTGGTCGGCGGCCCGGTCACACGACGGCCGGGCCGACACCGGCCCCCACCCGGGGCCCCGACCGGAAGGACACACCATGCCCTTCGTCCAGCGGGTCACCGCCCTGTTCGCGGTGACCGTCCTGGCCACCGGCGCGCTCACGGCGGCGACCACCCCCCGCGCCGCGCACGCCGCCGACCGGCCCACCTCGGTGCTGCTGCTGACCGTCCTGCCGCACGTCCACGGCGAACCGCGGGCCACCGCGCTGCGCTGCGAGCCGGCCGGCGGGACGCACCCGGAGGCCATGGCCGCCTGCCGGGCCGTGGCGGCCGTGGACGGCGACCTCACCGCGATGACCCCCGAACCGGGCCCGTGCACCCTGGAGTACGCGCCGGTCACCGCCCGCGCCTTCGGCTTCTGGCAGGACCGGCCGGTGTCCTGGGCGAAGACCTTCGGCAACCGCTGCGCGATGCTGCGCGAGACCGGCTCGCTCTTCGCCTTCTGACCCACGCCTCGGCGCGGCGTCCGCCGGCGGGCGGGCGCCGCGCCGCCCGACACCTCAGCTCTACCAGTGGGACGGGCACGCGCTCATCTCGTTCTTCCCGATCGGCAAGCTGTCGTTCAACGTCCCGCAGCTGGAGGTGGACATGGACAGCCCGTGGGGCGGGTTCGCGCACGCCCGGTTCGAGGAGCTGTGGGAGCACGAACAGGCGGTGGCCCGGCTCGTCGACCAGAAGTACGGCCCCGGCGACGGCGACCGGGCCGTGCCACGGCTGGTGCCCGACCGCCGCCCGCCCGGTCCCCGCTCCGCCGCCGGCGCCGACCCGAACGGTCGGTGACCCGCGGCCGGCCGCGGCGGCGGCCGGCTGGGACAATGGCCGGTGTCCGTCCACCCGGGCGGGAACCAGCATCGGCAGGAGAACGGTCAGCGTGTCGGAAAGCGCCCAGGCCCCGTCGCCGGCCGGCGAGCTGCGCGCCGACTGCGCCCGGTGCTTCGGGCTCTGCTGCGTCGCGCCGGCCTTCGCCGCGTCGGCCGACTTCGCCGCCGACAAGCCGGCCGGGCAGCCCTGCGGGAACCTGCGGTCGGACTTCCGCTGCGGCATCCACACCGAGCTGCGCGAGCGCGGCTTCCCGGGCTGCACGGTCTTCGACTGCTTCGGCGCCGGGCAGCAGGTCGCCCAGGTGACCTTCGGCGGCCGGGACTGGCGGCAGGCCCCGGAGACCGCGGCCCGGATGTTCGACACCTTCGCGGTGATGCGGCCGCTGCACGAACTGCTCTGGTATCTGACCCAGGCGGTGGCGCTGCGCCCGCCGCGGCCGCTGCCCGACGAGCTGGCCGCCGCGCTGGCCGAGACGAGGCGCCTGACCGACGCCGATCCGGAGACGCTGCTCGCGCTGGACGTCGACGCGTACCGGGGGCGGGTCAACGCGCTACTGTCGCGCACCGGCGACCTGGTGCGCGCCCGGGGCGGCCGGCCCGGCCCCGACCACCGGGGCGCCCGACTGTTCGGGGCCGACCTGCGCCGGGTCGACCTGCGCGCGGCCAACCTGCGCGGCGCGCTGCTGATCGGGGCCGACCTGCGCGGGGTGGACCTGCGCCTGGCCGACCTGACCGGCGCGGACCTGCGCGGCGCCGACCTGCGCGGGGCCGACCTGTCCGCCGGCCTCTTCCTGCACCAGTCGCAGCTCGACGCGGCCCGGGGTGACCGGCACACCGGCCTGCCGGCCGCGCTCACCCGGCCGGCGCACTGGTCGGGGCTGCCGCTCACCCCGGTACGACCGGTGGCCGGCCGGCGCCCGGCACGCACCGCCCGACGGCGCTGACCCGCCGCCGCGACCGGCCCGGACCGGGCCTGGATGCGGGCGCCGACACGCCGCCGCGACCCGCCCCGACCGGGCCTGGCTGCGCACCGGCCCGTCTGCTCGGCCGCACCGTCCCGGGAACTGCTCAGCCGGCGGGCTGCGGACCACCGGTCCGGCTGGAGCCGTGCCGGTAGCTGTCGTGCACCGGGCAGGCGGGGCAACGGGAGCGGTCGCAGAGCCGGCACAGCCGGGCCAGTTCCTGCCGGTCCCCCGGCTCGCAGCGCAGCAGGTCGCCGGCGATCTCCGCGAACCGCCGGCGCTGCTCGGCGGTGAGTCTGTCCACCAACTCGGCGAGCGCCTGCTGCCGGGTCCGCAGGATCTCCCCGGCGGCGCGCTGGCCGGCCGGTGTCAGGTGCAGCGCGCGACTGCGCGCGTCCGCGCCCGGTCGCCGCTGCACCCAGCCCTGGTCGACCAGGCGACGGACCAGGTGGGCCGCGCCGGGCTGGGTCAGGCCGAGCACCTGGCCCAGCCACTCCGCGGTCACGCCGGGCTGGTCCCTGATGACCACGACCGCCTCGGCGAGGGCCCCGCCGGACCCGGCCGGGCCGGCGACGGCGGCGCGCACCCGGGAGTTGACCAGCAGCGCGAGCGCGCCGAGGAGATTGGCCGCCGGGCCCTCGGGTAGATTCATAAGTTATGAATCTACCGGGTCGGGCGGTCGCCGTCATCGTGCTGATGAACCTCGCCCAGCTCCCGGTCGCGATGCGACAGTTGCTCGTCGTGCTGCTCGGCCACCACAACACCGGCAGTTTCGCCACCGCCGGCGCCGCGAGCGCCGCCTGCGGGCTCGGCCTGGCGGTGACCGCACCCCTCTACGGCCGGCTGCTGCCGCGGTTCGGCGACCGGGTGGTGCTGCTCGTCTCCGGCCTCGCCCACCTGGTGGCCCTGTCCGGCCTGGCACTGACCACCCGTCCCGCCGCCTTCGTGGCCCTGGCCGCCGCCGCCGGAGTGGCCACCCCGCCCGCGCTGAGCAGCGGCCGGGCCCTGCTACCCCGACTGGTGCCCGCTCCGGCGCTGACCCGCGCGTACGCCGTCAACGCGGTCGGCCAGGAGTTCCTCTACGTCGGCGGCCCGCTCGCGGTGACCCTGAGTCTCGTGCTGACCGGCCCCGCCGGGGCGATGCTGGTGTTCGCGGCCGTCGGCAGCCTCGCCCTCGTCGGCAACGCCGTCGTCGTGCCCCGGCGGGACACCGCGGTGGCGCCCGGCCAGGCCGCCCGCCCGGCCGCCCGGCGCACGGTGCGCACCCTGCTCGGCGTGCACCTCGGCTACGCGACGTGCATGGGCGGCATGTGGGTGCTGGTGCCGGCGTTCGCCACCGCCGCCGGGCACCCGGACCAGGCTGGCCTGCTGGTTACCGTCTGGTCGGTGGGCAGCCTGGCCGGAGGCCTGGTGCTCGCCCGCCGCGGCCGGCTGACCGACCCGCGGCGCGCCTACCTGGCGCTGCTGGCCACCCTGGCCGTCACCTCGGTGGCGCTGCCCTGGCCGCGTACCGTGCCGCAGATGGCGGTGGCGCTCGCCGTCTTCGGGCTCGCGCTCGCACCGTGGCTCGCCGTCACCGACAGCCTGATGGCCCGGGCGGCGCCGGCGCCGCACACCGCCGAGGCGTACGGCTGGTTGCAGACCGTCGGTCAGCTCGGGACCGCGCTCGGCGCCGCGAGCAGCGGCGCGGTCAGCGACCGCGTCGGCACCACCCCCGCCTTCCTGATCGTGTCCGGGGCGCTGGCGGTCGCCGTGACGGTCGCGGTCGGCCGCGGCCGGTCGCTGGCCGCCCCGCCGGATGATCCACTCCCGGCGGCGGAGCCCGTGGGCGACGTTTCGGCGTCAGGGCCTCGGGTAGCCGGGTGACCGACGGCACGTACGGGGAGGCGATGGTGGGATTTCGGACACGTCAGGGCAAACAGCCTGTCGACCCGGAGCACGCCGAGGACGAGGTCGGCCAGGCCCGGCTGGTCCAGGTCGGGGCGGACACCGACGTCCCGGCCCCGGACGACACCGAGATCAAGCCGGACATCGTGACCGAGGACGACGGTTCCGGCGTGGCCGGCGGCGCGTCCGGCAGCAGCAGCGGCGGCTCGGGCATGCCCGGCCACCCGGACGCGACCCGCTGACCACCGGCCCCGGCCGGACCTCTCGACCACCCGCGTCACCACGGCCGGCCCGCCCATGCCCCGCCGGCCGCCGCCGATCTCCGGCGTGTCGCGCCCGGCGCCGCCGATCTCCGGCGTGTCGCGCCCGGCGACCTGATCGCTCGCCGACGTGATACCCCAGAGTCATATTGATACCGCAGAGTCATCACGCTCGACGCGCAGGAGTGCCGCCGCCGGGCCGGTGCTCGGAATGCCGGAGAAGGGCCGCCGGCGGGTCGGCGCTCCGGCCGCCGGAGAAAGCCGCCGCCCGGCCAGCGCTCCGGCCGCCGGAGAGAGCCGCCGCCGGACCAGCGCTCCAGCCGCCGGGGACAGCCGTCGCCGGGTCGGCGCCGGGCGCCGGAGAACGGGCACGGCGCCGGGTGCTCCTCCCGCGTCCCGGCGCCGGAAGGTGTCAGCGGGCGGCGGGCACCGCCGCGGCGCGGGCCTCGGTCATCCCCCGGTTGGCCAGCGCGTCCGCGCGTTCGTTCTCCGGGTGTCCGTTGTGTCCCTTCACCCAGAGCCAGGTGACCTGGTGCCGGGCGCACGCGGCCTCCAGCCGCTGCCACAGGTCGGCGTTCTTGACCGGCTGCTTCGCCGCGGTCAGCCAGCCGTTGCGCTTCCACGAGGCGAGCCAGCTGGTGATGCCGTTGCGCACGTACGTGCTGTCGGTGTGCAGCTCGACCGCGACCGGCCGGGTCAGGCTCTCCAGCGCCTGGATGGCGGCCATCAGCTCCATCCGGTTGTTGGTGGTCGGGGTCGCCTCGCCGCCGCAGAGTTCCCGCTCGTGGTTGCCGTAGCGCAGCACCACGCCCCACCCGCCCGGGCCGGGGTTGCCGCTGCACGCGCCGTCGGTCCAGATCTGCACGACCATGCCGGCCGTCCCGTCCACCATGCCGGCAACCTACCGGGTGCGGGCGTCCGCCCGGGTGGTCGGGGCGTCCGCCACGCCGCTCGGCGGATAGGGTCGGGCCGGTGGAACGGCACATCAGCTTCGAGCGGCTGCACAACTTCCGGGACCTTGGCGGCTACCGGTCCGACGACGGCCGCACCGTGCGGTGGGGTCTGCTCTACCGGTCGGACTCGCTGGGCAAGCTGGCCGGCGCGGACGTGGACCGGTTCCGGGAACTCGGCGTGCGTACGGTGATCGACCTGCGCTACCCGTGGGAGATCGAGGCCCGCGGCCGGGCGCCGCACCACGACGGCCTGGTCTGGCACAACCTCAGCATCGAGCACCGCCCCTACGACCAGGCCACCATCGACCCGGCCGTCGACCCGTGGCGCTACCTCGCCGACCGCTACGCCGAGGTGGCCGAGGACGGGGCCGCCGAGCTGCGGACGGCACTCGAGGTGATCGCCGAGGCCGAGGGGCCGCTGGTCTTCCACTGCACCTCGGGCAAGGACCGCACCGGCCTGCTCGCCGCGCTGCTGCTCACCCTGCTCGGCGTCGACGAGGAGCAGATCACCACGGACTTCGCGCTGACCGAGCTGGCCACCGAGCGGCTGGTCGCCGACTGGCGGGCCGCCCACCCCGGACGCACGCTGGTCTGGCCCGGCTACGGCCGCGCCCCGGCCGAGATCATCCAGCTCGTCCTGGCCGACCTGCGGGCGAGGTACGGCTCGGTGCACGGCTACGTGACCGACCGGCTCGGCGTGTCCGAGAAGACGATCACCCAGCTTCGCGACCGGCTGCTGGCCTGACACCGGGGCCGGGCGGCACGGCCGCCGCTGGAAAAGGCGTGCCCGCGGCGGGGCCGGTCTGGCAGGGTGGATCACCGTGACCGGGATCGGGGACGGCCGGCGGGCCGAGGTGAGCAGGACCGTCGAGGAGGTCAGCGCGGTGGCGGCCGACCGATGATCGACGGGGCGCAGCTGAGCGGCCGGGCGGTGATCCGGCCGGCCGGGCCGGGCGACGTCGACGTGCTGCACCGGTTCATCGTGGAGTTGGCCGAGGCGGAGGACTTCCCGGGGGAGGTCAGCGCCGAGCCGGCGGACGTGGCCCGGGCGCTGTTCGGGCCGCGTCCGGTGGCGGAGGCGGTGGTCGCGACCGTCGACGACGAGCCGGTCGGCTTCGCGCTGTTCTATCCCACCTACAGCACCGTGCTCGGCCGTCCCGGCATGCACCTTGAGGACCTGTACGTGCGGCCGGAGCAGCGCGGCGGCGGGCTCGGCCGGGCACTGCTCGCCCACCTGGCCGCACTGGCCGTGGCGCGGGGCTGCGCCCGGCTGGAATGGTGGGTGCTGCGCACCAACGACCCGGCGCTGCGGTTCTACCGCCGGCTGCGGGCCCGGTCGCTGGACGAGATCGACGTGCTGCGCCTCGACGGCGAGTCGCTGCGCGAGCTGGCCGCCGACGGCGCGCCGCCGGGCTGAGCGCGGCCGCCGGGCTGAGCGCGGGCCAGCCGTCGAGGACCCGTGCCGGTCACCGGCCAGGAGTGAGCCGGTCGCGGAGCCGGTGGGCGGCGTCGCCCGCGGTGGCGGCCACCATCGGCGACAGCCGGGTGGAGCGCATCACCGCCAACTCCTCGGCCGGGCCGGTGGCGCCGTCGAGGAAACGCAGCACCCGCTCGGCGGGGTTGCGGTCGAAGAGCCGGTCGAAGAACTCCGGCCCCCTCACCCCGCCCCGGTCCAGCGCGCGCAGCGCGACCGCGTCCATCCACAGGTGTCGTCGGGGGTACGCCGGCGCCGGCACCGGCGGCCGCCCGGCGGCCAGGGCGCGGGCGACCTGGTCGGCCTGCCGGCGCATGGCCGAGAAGGTGAAGCCGGTGGAGGGACGGGTCGCCCCGCCGGCCGTGCCGAGCCGGACCACCCGGGGCGACGGGCGGGCGTCGAACGGCCCGTCGGTCATCGGGATCACCCCGCTCTCCACCTCCCGCACGGTCAGCCGGGCCGGGTCGAGGCCGAGCAGGTCGCGGTAGCCGGCCAGCGCCGCGTCGTAGCCGGCGTCGGTGAGCGGCGCGGGCGAGAACTCGGTGTACTCCACAAGGGCGTAACGGTCGCTCACCGGCAGCACGTAGCCGAACGAGACACCCCGGGCCGGCTGCGGGGTGCGGAAGTCCATCAGGACCGCCCGCCCGGCGTCGAACACCGGGGTGTCCGACGCCAGCCACCAGCCCCGGAAGTGCTGGAGCCAGTTGGTGCGCCCGGGCCGGCGCGGCGGGCGGGGCCGGGAGTCCAGCACCCACGACGCCCGCACGACGGGAGCACCGCCGGCCCGGACGACCACCCGCTCGCCGTCGTCGTCGAGACCGTCGGCGGCGGCCACGATCCGGGTCGCGCCGAGGCGCCGCTCGGCCTCGGCCGCCCGGTCGTAGACCGGGCCGGAGCGGAGCATGGCGTACCGCAGCGGGGCGAGGTCGAGCACCCGCCGGCGCTGCGCGGTGACCACCTCGACCTGCCGCCAGCTCGCGCTCAGCACCGGGTCGAGGTCGTTGCCCGGGCGGTCCCAGAACGCCCAGGTGCGGTCCTGGCCGCGCCGGTGCACCGGGTCGACCACGGCGACCCGCAGGTCGGGCACCCCGTGCCGGTCGAGCGCGGCGAGCACCAGGGACGCGGCGCCGCCGCCGCCGACGAGGGCGAGGTCGACGTCGACCGGCGCGGAGGTGTTCACCCGGTCACGGTGTCACACCGCTCCCCGGGCCCGTTCGTTGGTCGCCGTGACAGGCGCGCTCGCCGCGCGGGCGGGCGTCGAGGCGCCGTTCCTGTTCAACGGGGCGGGTCCGCCCCCCCGCCTGCCTGGTCACGGCGCGCCAACCTACCAGGGGGCGTTACCGCCGACCCTCGCTTTTCCGCTGGGCGTAACGCCGGCCGCGCCCCGCTCAGCGGTCGGCGCGCTTGCGGTAGAGCACGTTGCGGCGCAGCGGGCCGGCGGGGACCTCCGGGTCGTCGAAGTCGTCGGCCGGGTCGGTGGTCATGCCGAGCCGCCGCATCACCGCCTGCGAGCGCAGGTTGGTGGCCGTGGTGACGGCGAGGATCTCGGGCAGCCCGACGGTGTCGAAGCCGTACGCCAGCACGGCGCGGGCCGCCTCGGTGGCGTAGCCGTGCCCCCAGGCGGCGCGGGCGAGCCGCCAGCCCGCCTCGACCCCGGTGAACGGCAGCCCCGGGTCGACCTGGTCGAGCCCGGCGAAGCCGACGAACTCGCCGGTGTCGCGGACCTCGACCGCCCAGAAGCCGTAGCCGTCGCGCTCCAGGTCGGCCTGGAACCGGCGGGCCGAGGCGGTGGCCTGCTCCGGGGTGAGCAGCGGGCCGAGGTGCTCGCGGACCTCGGGGTCGGCGTTCATCGCGGCCCAGGGCGCGAGGTCGGTCTCCCGCCAGTCGCGCAGCAGCAGCCGCCGGGTTCTGATCTCCGTCACCGGGCGACCCTAGCCGGCCGGCGTACTGGCGACCGAACGGTATTCGGCCGGCTGGCCGACCGGGTGGACATGCAGCCGTTCGGCTGCCTATAGTGACAGGCAACCAAACGGGTGCATATGCGGGGTGACGAGGTGGACGAGGTGTTCCGGGCGCTGGCCGATGCCAGCCGCCGCCGGCTGCTCGACGACCTCAACCTGCGCAACGGGCAGAGCCTGCGCGAACTGTGCGCCGGGCTCGCGATGACCCGGCAGTCGGTCAGCAAGCACCTGGCGGTCCTGGAAGCGGCCAACCTGGTGACCACCGTGCGCCGCGGCCGGGAGAAGCTGCACTACCTCAACCCGGCGCCGATCAACGCCATCGCCGACCGGTGGATCAACCGGTACGACCGGCAGCGGGTCCACGCCCTCGCCGACCTGCAGACAGCATTGGAGCGGGAGTCCATGCAGAGTCCGACGTTCGTCTACACGACCTACATCAGCACCACGCCGCAGCGGCTCTGGGCCGCGTTGACCGAGCCGGCGTTCACCCGCCGCTACTGGGGCGGCGTGGCGCTGCGGTCCGACTGGCAGGTGGGCTCCCCCGTGCTGTGGCAGGACGCCCCGGGCGGCGAGTTCCGGGACCTCGGCCAGCGGGTGCTGGCCGCCGAGCCGTACCGCCTGCTCAGCTACAGCTGGCACGGCTTCCAGCCGGAGCACGCCGCGCACTTCGGCTGGTCCGACGAGGAGCTCGCCGCCCGCCTCGGCGAGCGGCGCTCCAAGGTGACCTTCGAGATCACCCCGCACGGCGAGGCCGTCCGGTTGACCGTGGTGCACGACGACTTCTCCCCGGACAGCGAGATGCACCGGGCGATCAGCGGGCAGCTCGACGGCAGTGGCGGCTGGCCCGAGCTGCTGGCCAGCCTGAAGACCCTGCTGGAGACCGGCGAGCCGCTGCCCGAGCCGGCTCCGGAACCCGCCGCGCCCGGCAGCTGAGCCGCCGCCGGCTCCGGCGCGGCCCCCGCCGCGTCGACGCCGGCCGCGGGAGGTGGTGCCGGACGCACCGCCTCCCGGCGGCGACTCAGCGGTGTTCGAGGGCGAGCCGGGGCAGCCGCCGGGCCAGCCAGGCGGGCAGCCACCAGGCCCGCCGGCCGAACAGCTGCATCACGGCCGGCACGATCAGGCAGCGGATGACCAGCGCGTCGACCAGCACCGCCACGGCCAGCCCGAGGCCGAACTGCTTGAGCATCCGGCCGGGATCGAACAGGAACGAGCCGAACACCACCACCATGATCGCCGCGGCCGCGGTGATGATCCGACCGGTGGTCGCCATCCCGTGCCGCACGGCGGCCGGGGCGTCGTGGTGCTGCTCCCAGTGCTCGTGCATCCGGGCGAGCAGGAAGATCTCGTAGTCCATGGACAGCCCGAACGCGATCGCGAAGATCAGCACCGGCACGAACGCCTCGATCGGGCCGGGCTGGACGCCGAGCGCCCCGGCGAGGACGCCGTGTTGGAAGACCAGGGTGATCGCGCCGAGGGACGCGGCGACGCTGAGCAGGTTGAGCAGCGCGGCCTTGAGCGGGATCAGCAGCGAGCGGAACACCAGCACCAGCAGCAGCGTGGACAGTCCGACGACCACCAGGACGAAGAGCGGCAGCCGGTCCGCCACCGCGGTCGAGAAGTCCACGGTCGCGGCGGTGGTGCCGCCGACCAGGAAGCTCACCCCCGGACCGCCCAGCCCGGGCAGCACCTCGCGGCGCAGCCGGTCGACCAGTTGCTCGGTGCGGGCGTCCTGCGGCTTGGCGTCGGGGATGACGATCATGGTAGCGACCCGGCCGTCCGGGGTCGGCGCGGGCGGGACGACGGTGGCGACGCCGGCCGTGGCGGCCAGCGTCGGGCGGGCCGCCTCGGCCACGGCCCGCGCGTCCCGGCCCGGTGCGGCGCTGGCGTCGACCACCACGACCAGCGGTCCGTTGAAGCCGGGTCCGAACCCCTCGGCCAGCAGGTCGTACGCCTGCCGGCTGGTGCGCGACGGCGCGCCGTTGCCCGGGTCGGCGATGCCCAGCCGCAGGTCCAGCACCGGCACGGCCAGGGCCAGCAGGGCACCGACCGCGACCACGGTGGACACCCAGGGGTGCCGCTGCACCAGGGCGGACCAGGCCGTCCAGCGGGACGCCTCGCCGCGGCCCCGGGCGGCGCGCCGGCGCACCGTCCGCTCGATCCGCGGTCCCATGATGCCGAGCAGCGCGGGCAGCAGCACCAGCGCCGCGGCCATGGTGGCCGCCACCGTCACCGCCACGGCGACCGCCACGCCCTGCAACGAGCCCAGGCCGAGCACCACCAGGCCGAGCAGGGCCAGGATCACCGTCGTGCCGGCGAACAGGACGGTCCGGCCGGCGGTGTCCACCGCCCGGCGCCCGGCCTGCTCGGGGCGCGCGCCGGC
The DNA here is from genome assembly GCF_056780015.1 of Micromonospora sp. R311. NCBI lineage: Bacteria > Bacillati > Actinomycetota > Actinomycetes > Micromonosporales > Micromonosporaceae > Micromonospora > Micromonospora sp. R311. The sequence goes on along the minus strand of NZ_JBSWCE010000023.1, from coordinate 73,698 downwards.
GAGCAGTTCCGCGCGGTAGCGGGAGAAGAGCAGCAGCGCGTAGTCGATGCCGACACCGAGCCCGACCAGGGCCATCAGCGGGGTGGTGTAGTCGGCGACGGTCGCGACGTGGGAGGCGAGCAGGACCAGCCCCATCGCGGTGCCGACGGCGAAGACGGCGATGATGACCGGCAGGCTGGCGGCGAGCACCGACCCGAAGAGGACGACGAGGATGACCAGCGCGGCGAGCAGGCCGATGCCCTCCGCCGGCCCGCCGCCGCCCTCCTCCACACCGACCACCGCGTCGCCGCCGACCTCCACGCGCAGCCCGGCGCCGGCGCCGGCGCGCGCGGTGTCGACGAGTCGCCGGACGTCCGCGGCCGGCACGTCCCCGGCCTGCCCGGTGAGGGTGACGGTGGCGTAGCCGACCGTCCGGTCGGCGGAGAGCGCACCGGGATCGGCGTACGGGTCACGGGCCTCGGCGACCGAGGGCAGAGCGCGCACCCGGTCGAGCAGGTCCCCGACCCGGGCCCGGGTCGCCGGTCGCTCCAGCCCCGCCGGGTCGGCCAGCACGATCTGCACGCCGGCGTTCGCCGCCACCGGCGCCCGCTCGCGCAGCGTGTCCAGGGCCCGCTGCGACTCGGTGCCGGGCAGCGAGACGTCGTTGCGGTAGTTGGCGCCGACGAGTTGCGCGCCGACCGTGACCGCGATCAGGGTCACCAGCCAGGCGAGCACCGCCCACCAGCGGTGCCGGTGCGCCCAGCCGGCCAGTCGCTCGAATCGGCTCGCGCTCGGGGTGGTCGGGGGCGCGCTCTGCGCCGGACTCGGCTGGACCATCGCGGTGACGACCTCCTGCGGTGACGGGTGCCGCCGACGCTAGGAGCGCCGGGCGGCACGCGACGACGCCCCGCGTGGTGATCTCCGCGTACCCCCGGGGAGGGAGACGGATGCTCCCGGCGGGGGATCCGGCGGCCGGGACAGCCCGGCTAACCTCGGGGTCGTGACCCGTCGTGACCAGGCCGTGGACGCCGGCGTGACGGTGTCCGTGCTCGCCGTGTCCCTGCTCGTCCTGGTCCTCGACGGCTTCGGCACGCCGTCACCGGACGCGACCACCCTGGACGCCACCGGCGTCGCGCTGGTCACCGCGGCGTGCCTGCCGCTGCTGGCCCGCCGCCGGGCGCCGCTGCTGGCCTACCTCGGCACCGCCGTCGGCACCGCCGCCCTGCTGGTCCTGCACTACCCGCTGGACTTCCCGTTCAGCTGCGTCGTCGCGGTGTACACGCTGGCCGCGGCGTACGGCGGCGACCGGCGGGCCGGCCGGCGCTGGGCGGCCCGCGTCGCGGTCGGGGCGTTCGTCCCGGTGGCCGCCAGCGGGTACGCCGCGGCCGGCCTGCGGGGCCACGGCGTGGTGTCCGGCATCGGCGCCTGGGCGTTGACGTTCGCGGGCGCCTGGCTGGCCGGTGAGTTGTCCCGGGTACGGCGGGAGCGGATCGCCGAACTGGAGGAGCAGGCCTCCCGCGCCGCCCGGGAGGTCGAACGCGAGCGCCGGCTGGCGGTGGCCGAGGAGCGCACCCGGATCGCGCGGGAGCTGCACGACTCCGCCGGCCACGCGGTCAACGTGATCCTGGTGCAGGCCGGCGCGGCCCGGTTGACGCACGCCCGGGACCCGCAGCGGTCGCTGCGCGCCATCGCCACCGTGGAGGAGGTGGCCCGGAGCACCATCGTCGAGATGGAGCGGCTGGTGCGGGCGCTGCGCGACGACGACACGGCCGAGGCCGTGCCGGCCGATCCCGGTGCGTTGGCGGAGCTGGTGGACCGGCACCGGGTGGACGGGCTGCGCATCGACGCCCACCTGCACGGCCCGGACCGGCCGCTGCCGCGCAGCGTCTCCTGGGCCGCCTACCGGATCCTGCAGGAGTCGCTGACCAACGCCGCCCGGCACGGATCCGGCACCGCGCGGGTCGCCGTGGACTTCCGGGCGGACGCGGTGGAGATCGCGGTGAGCAATCCCGCCCCGGCGGCGCCGGCCGATGCCGCCGTCCGGGGGCGGCGGCACGGCATCGTGGGCATGCGGGAGCGGGCCACCCTGCTGGGCGGGACGCTGGAGACGGTCACGGAGCGGGGCGTGTTCCGGCTGCGGGCCCGCCTGCCGTACGACGGGTCGGGCCGGTGACCCCGCTGCGGCTGCTGCTGGTCGACGACGACGACCTGATGCGCGCCGGCCTGCGGGCGGTGTTGTCGGTCGACGACGGCATCGAGGTGGTCGGCGAGGCCGCCGACGGCCGGCAGGCGGTCGAGCGGAGCCGGGCGCTCGAACCGGACGTGGTGCTGATGGACGTGCGGATGCCCCGGATGGACGGGGTGCGCGCGACCCGGGAGATCGTGGCGGCCGGTGGTCGGGCCCGGGTGCTCGTGCTGACCACCTTCGAGGACGACGACTACGTCTTCGGCGCGCTGCGCGCCGGGGCGTCCGGCTTCGTGCTCAAACGCACCCGGCCGGAACAGCTCATCGCCGGCATCCACACCGTGGCCGCCGGTGAGGCCCTGCTCTCCCCCGCCGTGACCCGTACGGTGATCAGCCGGATGGTCGACCACGAGGCGCCGGTCGACCCGGCGCTGCGCCGCCGGCTGGGTGAGCTGACCCCGCGGGAGCGGGACGTGCTGGAGCTGGTGGCCCGCGGCCTGTCGAACGCCGAGATCGCCACCGTGCTGGTGATCGAGGAGTCGACGGTGAAGACCCACGTCAAGCGGATCCTGGCGAAGCTGGGGCTCCGCGACCGGGTGCAGGCCGTGGTGCTCTGCTACGAGACCGGGCTGGTCCGCCCCGGCCAGGGCCGTCCCGGCTGAGCCGACGCCGGGCGTACGCCCCGAACGGGGTGCAACACGGCTTTCCTCGCGGGCGTCGCGGTCGCGCGTGCCGGGCCTGACCTGCGGCTTCCGCCGCCGTGGGGGGGGACACGTGACGGCAACGAAGATTTCTCATTTTCACCGGATCGAGGCCCCAACCCTCCTAGTGTTGGGCACACCGGTGCTAGTCACGGAGTTGGCCACCCGAACGACGTCCCACGCAGTCAGCGGACGAAATGTGAGGGAAGACGCGCATGAAGGCAAAGACAGTTCTCGTATCGGCGGCGGTGGGCGTAGGTCTCGGCACGCTGCTGCTCCCGGGCGCCGCGCTGGCCGACACCATCGTGTCACCGGCCACCACCCCGGTCGGCGGGACGGTCGTGCTCACCGCGACGACCTGCAACCCGAGGTCCGGCGACGCGATCTTCCGCGTCACCGGCCCGAACCGCGACATCAACGTCCGGTCCACCACGGCCGCGGCCGGCGGCGGCCTGAGCGCCGAACTCTTCACCGCCGGATTCACCCTGGGCACCTACACGGTGACCGCGACCTGCGGCGACGGAACCGCGGCCGGCAGCGCCACCTTCACCGTCACGCCGATCGGCGGCGCCCCGGCCGGTGGCGGCGGTGACACGGACGGAACCGGTTCGCTCGCCGCCGGCGCGACCCTGCTCGGCACCGCTCTCGGGGGCGCCCTGATCCTGGCCCGCCGCCGGCGCCATCCCGCCGCCGTCGCCTGACCGGCGACCCGACACACCATCCCAGGGACGGGTGCCCGCACCGACGCCGGTGCGGGCACCCCGACCCGACCGGGCACGGAGGTGCAGACGTGTGGTGGCGCAGGCCGGGGCCGACCGCCGCGACGGTGGGGCTGGTGGGCACGGCGGGGCTCGGCCTGATCGCGGCCGGGCTGACCGCCGCGCCGCCCCGACCGCCGCAGCCGGACGCCGCGGACGCGCCGGTCGCCGTCCGTCCCGCGCCGAGCCTGCCGCCGCTGCCCCGCGCCGACCCCGTCCGGGTCGAGGTGCCGGCCATCGGCGTACGGGCCGAGGTGGTGCCCGTCGCCGCCGACGCCGCCGGGGCGCTGGAGGTCCCGCCGCTGGACCGGCCCGCCCTGGCCGGCTGGTACTCCCTCGGCGTCAGCCCGGGCGAGAACGGCAACGCGGTGGTCGTCGGGCACGTGGACTCCCCCAGCGGCCCGGCCGTCTTCTTCGACCTGGGCCGGCTGCGCCGGGGCGACGCCGTGCGGGTCACCCGGGCCGACGCCAGCGTGGCGACCTTCACCGTGGACGGCGTCGCGGCGTACCCGAAGCAGGGCTTCCCCTCCGACCTCGTCTACGGCCCGAACCCGGCGGCCGGGCTGCGCCTGGTCACCTGCGGCGGCCGGTTCGACGAACGCAGCGGCCACTACGTCGACAACGTCGTCGTCTTCGCCACCCGCACGGGCTGACCGGGCGAGGCGTCGGAGGCCGGACAGGGCCGCGTCCGTGATCCGCGTACGGTGTCGGGTCAGTGCCCCGGCGACGCGGAGGTGGACGTGGACGAGCGACCCGTACGGACCCGGATGCGGCTGCCGGGGCTGGTGACCCGGTTGCTCGGCCGGCCGGCCGCCGAGGCCGTCCCGGCGCCGCGCCGGCGGGTCAACCCGGACGCGGTGGTGGACTGCGCCGTCTACGTCAACGGGCGCCGCGAGCCGGGCCGGCCGCACTACGCCGACGCGTACGACCGGGTCCGGCGCGGCCGCAACGCCTTCGTCTGGCTCGGCCTGCACGACCCGGGCGCGGCGGTGATGGCGGCGGTCGGCCGCACGTTCGGGCTCGACGAGTTGACCGTCGCGCAGGCGCTCGCCGACGGCCACCGCCCCACGGTGCAGCGGCACGGCGAGGTCACCCTGCTGGTGCTGCGCACCGCCGGCTACGTCGAGCACCACGAGCTGACCGACACCTCCGAGGTGATCGACACCGGGGACGTGATGGTCTTCCTCGGTGACCGGTTCGTCATCACCGTCCGGCACGGCGCCTCCGGGGCGCTGACCCCGGTGCGGGAGGAGATCCAGGGCCGGCCGGCGGTGCTGGCCGAGGGCCCCTGGGCGGTGGCGTACGCGGTCTGCTCGCGGATGGTCGACCTCTACCTGGAGGTGGCCGGGCACGTCGAGCGGGACCTGGAACGGGCCGAGGAGACCGTCTTCGCCCGGGACCGGTCCGTCGACATCCAGCACCTCTACCAGCTCAAGCGGGAGGTGGTGGAGTTCAAGCGGGCGGTGCTGCCGCTGCAGGCGCCGCTGCGCTCGCTGCTCGACCAGCGGCCGGACGGCCCGCCCCGCGGGCTGCACCGGTGGTTCGTCGACGTCGACGGCCGGCTGGCCCGGGCCGTGGACCGGGTCGGCGCCTACGACGACCTGCTCACCTCGATCGTGCAGTCCCGGCTGACGCAGCTGACGGTGGAACAGAACAACGACATGCGCAAGATCGCCGCGTGGGCGGCCATCGCCGCCACCCAGACCGGCATCGCCGGCATCTACGGCATGAACTTCGCCAACATGCCGGAGCTGGGCTGGCGTTACGGATACTTCGCCGCGCTCGGTCTGATGGCGGCGGTCGCGTTCACTCTGCACCGCCTGTTCCGCCGCTCCGGCTGGCTCTGAGCCGTCACCGCCGCAACCATCATGATCGTCTGCTGGCCAGCAGGTGACGACGGGCCTCCTGCCCCTGCCTGACAGCAGACGATCACGAGGGGCGCCGCGTCCGCTGTCCCCCGCGGCGGTGGACCCGGCGGCCCGGCCGCTACCCTCGGCCCCGTGATGTGGCGGCGGTACGTGGCGATCGGCGACAGCACCACCGAGGGGCTGGACGATCCCGACGGCGGCGGGGGCTACCGGGGCTGGGCCGACCGGTTCGCCTTGGCGGTGGCCCGCGCACAGGGCGGGTTGGAATATGCGAACCTGGCCGTCCGGGGCCGCACCGCGGCCCGGATCCGGGCCGAGCAGCTGCCCGTCGCGCTCGACCTCGCGCCGGACCTGGCCACCGTGGTGGCCGGCATGAACGACGTGCTGCGCCCGTCCTTCGACGCCGACCGGGTGGCCGCGGAGGTCGAGGCGATGCAGCGGGCCCTGGTCGGGCAGGGCGCGACCGTGCTGACCTTCACGCTGCCCGACCCGGTGCCGGTGATGCCGGTGGCCCGCCCGCTGCGCGGCCGGATGCTCGCGCTCAACGCGGCGCTGCGCGCGGCCACCGCGCGGACCGGGGCCACCCTGGTGGACCTCGGTGCGCACCCGGTCGCCTCGGATCCCCGGCTGTGGAGCGACGACCGGCTGCACGCCAACAGCGCCGGGCACGAGCGGATCGCCGCGGCGCTGGCGCACACGGTCGGGCTGCCCGGCGCCGACGACAGCTGGTCGCAGCCGCTGGCCGCCGCGCCGCGCCAGGGCCGCCACGAGGTGGTCCGCGCCGAACTGGCGTGGACCCGCCGGCACCTGTTGCCGTGGCTGGCCCGCCACCTGCGCGGCCGGTCCTCCGGCGACGGCCGGGTCGCCAAGCGCCCGGTGCCGCTGCCGGTCGAGCTGCCCTGACCGGTTCCCGCCGCCCCGGCCCGCGGACCGGCGCCCGATCCCTGTCCGCGGGCGGAACGGGGCACCGGCCAGCCGTCAGCGCTCGATCGGCGGGCGGGTACGGGCGCGCTTGAGCTCGAAGAAGCCGTCGGTGCCGGCGACCGCGAGCACCCCGTCCCAGAGCCGGCCGGCCGCCTCGCCGTGCGGCGCCGGGGCGACGACCGGGCCGAAGAAGGCGGTCCGGTGACCGCCCGCGGTGACGTGGATGGTGGGGGTGCCGAGGTCCTCGCCGACCGGCTCCAGGCCGGCGTGGTGGCTGGCCAGCAGCGCCTCGTCGTGGTCGGTGGACTCCGCGGCGTCGGCGAGTTCGACCGCCAGCCCCACCTCGGCCAGCGCCGCCCGGTACAGCTCCGGACCGATCGGGGCGCGCGCGTGGTGGATCCGGTTGCCGAGCGCCGTGTAGAGGTCGCGCAGCACCTGGTTGCCGTACTTCTGCTCGGCGGCGACGGCCACCCGCACCGGGCCCATGCCCGGCTTGAGCCACTCCCGGTACCACTCCTCCAGCCCGTCGCGCCCCTCGTTGAGCACGGACAGGCTCATCACGTGGAACCGCACGGTGACCGCCCGGACCCGTTCCACCTCCAGCAACCAGCGGGAGGCGTTCCAGGCCCACGGGCAGCGCGGGTCGAACCACATGTCGGCGGTCGTCATGGTGGGTGTTCCAGCCCTTCCGGTCGGGTCGATCGCTGTCCCCCACCATCCCGGCCGGATTGGCCCCATGACAGAGCCGATCCACCTCCCGTTTCCTGGTCCAATCGTGCTGACCGGCAGCCGGGCCGGGCCCGCCGTGCGGCGGGCCCGGCCCGGCGCGGACTCACCCCGTCGGCTCACCGTGCGCGTCGGCGCCGCGCCCGGCACCGTGCGACCGGCCCGGGGCGCGGGGCTCCCCGTTGACCGCCGAGGTGTCGTACGCGAACGTGAGCACCGCGGTGGCGACCGCGTCGCTGTTCACGTCGAGCGCGTAGGTGTTCACGTTGCCGTGCAGGTCGTACTCGGCGTCGAGCGTCGCGTACAGCGCGGCGTCGGCGCCGTCGGCCACCGGGGTGCGGCTGTCGCAGGCCTGGTGGTAGCAGGGGTCGTAGGAGGCCCCGGCCACCCCGCCGAACAACTCCGCCTCGGCCGCGGTCTTGCGGCCCTCCGCCCCGGTGAAGAGGCCACCGGCCGGGATGTCGACCCCGGCGGCGATGAACGGGCCGTAGTCGGAGCGGCCGGTGAAGTCCGCCGGCACGGTGGGCAGCCCGCGGGCGGCGTAGAACGCCTCGAAGACGTCCTCGATCTCCGCCGAGCCGGCCGGGCCCGGGCCGGCGCCCGCGCCGGCCGAGTCGTCGCCGTCGTAGACGCCGAACATGTAGTTCGGCGAACCGACCATGTCGAAGTTGAGGTAGAGGGCGATGTCGGCCCGCTGCGCGGGGCTGAGCGTGTTGACGTAGTGGGTCGAGCCGAGCAGGTTCCGCTCCTCGGCGCCCCACCAGGCGAACCGCACCGCGTTGTTCGGCCTCACCTTCGCCATCCGCAACGCCACCTCGAGGATCGCGGCGCTGCCGGTGCCGTTGTCGTTGACACCCGGCCCCTCCGGCACCGAGTCCAGGTGCGCCCCGGCCATCACCACGTTGTCGGTGCGGCCGTGCCGGGACTGGGCGATGACGTTCTCGGTGCGGCGCATCTCCGATTCGGTGTCCGCGGTGATCCGGACGACCAGGCCGGCGGTGCCGGCGAATTCCACGCCCCGGAAGTACGAGACCGAGACGACGGGGATCGGCACCGGCGCGCTGAGCGTGCCGGAGAAGAGCGCGAACCGGTCCGGGTTGGCCTCCGGCGTACCGTCGCCCTGGTTCATCATGATCGCGCCGACCGCGCCGGCCGCCGCGGCGTTGTTCGCCTTGACCCCGAACCCGCAGCCGCCGCGCTGGATCAGGGCGATCCTGCCGGTCAGTTGGAGGCCGGCGAAGTCGGCGGCCTCGCAGCCGGAGGTGGACGCGGCCGCGTCGGCCAGGTTGAGGTCCACCGCGACGACCGGGCCCTCCACCGTGCCCGGGCCGGAGTACGTCATCAGGTCGTAGTCGGTGCCGGAGACGTACGTCGTCGGGTTCGGCGCGACCCGGGCGAACGACGAGCCGTACTCCTCGTAGTAGGCGAAGTCGAAGGGCTGTCGGGTCACCTGGTAGCCGGCCCGGGTCAGCAGCCCCGCCACGTAGTCGGCGCTGGCCGTGTAGCCCGGGGTGCCGGAGGCGCGGGTGCCGCCGTGGGCGTCGGCGATGGCCTGGAAGGCGTCGAGATGGCGCACCACGCCGTGCAGCGTGACCGCCTTGGTGAGTTTCCGGACGGAGTTGTTGGTGGGCTCGGCCTGGACGGGGCCGGCCAGGGCGATGGATCCGACGACCACGCCGGCGGTGACGCCGGCGAGCGCCTTGCGGAGTGACACCACGGTGTGCCGCACCTCCTCGAAGGGGAAACCGGCGTATCGGCCTCGTCACGCCGGGTGTCTGGAATGTAGACGCCGGTCACTGCCGGTGGAAGGGCCCACCCGTACCGTCGCGGTGGGCCGGACGCCCGAGGGCGTTTGGCGGCCGGGGCCCCGGGAAGACCGTGCGCGCCGGACGGGTCGTCGGCCCGCGCCGGCCGGTCAGCACGGGTCCCGCCCTGGACAGGGCGGGCAGGGCGGATCCGCGAGGAGGGACGATGGCGGCCAGATCCACCGGTGGTACCAGCAGAGCGACCGGCGGGCCCCACGGGGGCCCGCTGCCCCGGAAGGCGGCGGCGAAGAAGGTCGCGGCGGCCACGAAGCGGGCGACCGGGGCGAGCACGGCCAAGACGCCGGGCGGGAAGCCCACGTCGACCTCGGCTCGGGTCGCGCGGAAGAAGGACACCTCGGCCACCGCGGCCCCCACCCGCCGGCCCCGGGTGTCGGCGACGGCCGCGAAGGCGCCCGGCACCACGGCGGCGGCGAAGGCTCCCGGCACCAAGGCGGCGGCCAAGAAGGCGCCCGCGAAGAAGGCGGTGGCGAGCCGTTCCCGCGCCACGACGACCGCGCCGGCGAAGAAGACGACCGGGCGGAAGGCGACGATGGAGTCCTTCGGCACCCGACGCGGCGCCCGCCGGACCACCGGCTGACCGCCGCCGACCCGCGGGCCGCCGGACCGACCGGGGGTACGGCCCGGCGGTGGGCCAGAATGGGCCCGTGCCACGACGCCACATCCGCCGGAGCCCGGCTCCCGGCCCGGCCGGGCCGTGCCCGTGCGGCACCGGCCGGCCGTACGCCGACTGCTGCGGCCCGCTGCACCGGGGCGGGACGGCGGCGACCGCCGAGGCGTTGATGCGCTCCCGGTTCACCGCGTTCGCCCTCGGCGACGCCGCTTACCTGCTGGGCAGCTGGCACTCCTCGACCCGGCCCGCGCGGCTGGACCTCGACCCGGGGCAGCGCTGGACCCGGCTCGAGGTGGTCGGCACCGACCGTGGCGGGCTCTTCGACACGGCCGGGACCGTCGAGTTCCGCGCCCACTACCGGGCGGGCGGGCGGCCCGGGACGCTGACCGAGCGCAGCCGTTTCGTCCGCGAGGACGGTCGCTGGGTCTACCTCGACGCGCTGCCCGGCTGACGCCGGCCGGTCACTCGGCCACCCGGGGCAGCCCGAGCTTGCCGACCGCCGCCTCGACCAGTTCCTCCGGCGTCAGCGACACGTCGAGCACCAGGACCGACTCGTCCGGGTCGGGCTGCTCCAGGGTGGCCAGCTGCGACTCCAGCAGGCTCGCCGGCATGTAGTGCCCGGCCCGGCGGGTCATCCGGTCGCGGATCACCTCGGCCGACCCGTCCAGGTGCACGAACTCCACGCCCGGAGCGCCCTGCCGGAGCAGGTCGCGGTAGGAGCGCCTGAGCGCCGAGCAGGCCAGCACCGTGGAGACGCCCTCGGCGGCGCGGGCCGCCATCCACCCGGCCAGGTCACGCAGCCAGGGCAGGCGGGCGGCGTCGTCCAGCGGCTCGCCGGCCGCCATCCGGGCCACGTTGGCCGGCGAGTGGAACTCGTCCGCCTCGGCGAAGGTCAGTCCGGTACGGGCGGCGATGCCCCGGGCCACTGTCGTCTTGCCGGCCCCGGACACCCCCATCACCACCACGTGCCGCGTCGGGCCGGCCGGGGCCGGCCGCTGCTCACCAGTCATGGACCGTGCCGTCCTTGAGCCGGTTGAACGGCAGGTAGGCCGGCACGTACGGGAACTTCGCGGCGGCCGCCTCGTCGAGTTCCACGCCGAGCCCGGGCTGCTCGCCCGGGTGCAGGTACCCGTCGGTGAAGGTGAAGGACTGCCGGAACACCTCGTTGGTGAGCGACCCGTGCCGCATGTACTCCTGGATGCCGAAGTTGTGGATGGCCAGGTCCAGGTGCAGCGCGGCGGCCATGCCCACCGGCGAGATGTCGGTGGGTCCGTGGATGCCGGACTTGATCTGGTACTGCGCGGCGAAGTCGAGCAGCTTGCGCATGGCGGTGATGCCGCCGGTGTGGGTCACCGCGGACCGGACGTAGTCGATGAGCTGCTCACGGATCAGGGTCTGGTAGTCCCACACCGTGTTGAAGACCTCGCCGATGGCCAGCGGCGTGGTGGTGTGCTGGCGGACCAGTCGCAGCGCCTCCTGGTTCTCCGCCGGGGTGCAGTCCTCCAGCCAGAACAGGTCGTACGGCTCCAGCGCCTTGCCGAGCTTGGCCGCCTGGATGGGGGTCATCCGGTGGTGGCCGTCGTGCAGCAGCGGCAGCTCCGGGCCGAACTCGTTGCGGACCGCCTCGAAGACGCCGGGCAGGTGGCGCAGGTACGCCCGGGTGTCCCAGTCCTCCTCGGCCGGCAGCGGGATGCGCTGCGCCGGCTCGTAGTCGTAGCGCTTGCCGTCGGCGCTGGGCTGGGCGGCCACGCCGTAGACGGCGTTGATACCGGGCACGGAGGTCTGCACCCGGATGGAGCGGTAGCCCTCGTCCAGGTGCCGGCGGATCGAGTCGAACAGCTCCGGCAGGTCGCGGCCGGAGGCGTGGCCGTACGCCATGATGCCGGTGCGGGACGCGCCGCCGAGCAGCTGGTAGAGCGGCATCCCGGCGGCCTTGGCCTTGATGTCCCACAGCGCCACGTCGACCGCCGCGATGGCCGCCATGGTGACCGGCCCCCGCCGCCAGTACGCCGAGCGGTACAGGAACTGCCAGGTGTCCTCGATGCGGTGCGGGTCCCGCCCGATCAACAGCGCGGCGACGTGGTCGCGCAGGTACGAGGCGACGGCCAGCTCGCGTCCGTTGAGCGTGCCGTCACCCAGGCCGGTGATGCCCTCGTCGGTGGTGATCTTCAGGGTGACGAAGTTGCGGTCCGGACTCGAGACGATCACGTCCGCTGCGACGATCTTCACGGGGTGCCTTTCTTCGGTTCGTGGTGCGGCGACGGCTAGCGCAGGACGCTGCCCGTCTCGTGGCCGTCGAGTAGGGACAGTTCGGCGCGGCGCGGCAGGCCCTCGCAGTCGCCCCGGGTGGAGACCGCGAAGGCGCCGAGGGTGGCCGCCCGGCGCAGCCGTCCGGCCAGGTCGAGCCCGTCGAACCAGCCGGACAGGTAACCCGCGGTGAACGCGTCCCCGGCGCCGACGGGGTCGACGGCGGTCACGGTCAGGATTCCGACGTCCTCGACCCCGTCCGGTGTGTACGCCCGGGCGCCGTCCGCGCCCAGCTTGACCAGGACGGTGTGCACACCCCGCCGGAACAGCTCCGCCACGACGGTGGACTCGTCGGCCCCCGGGTCACCGACGAGGTCGAGTTCGTCGGCGGAGGCGATGACGATGTCGGCGTACCCGGCCAGCGGGGTGAGCACCTCGCGGGCCCGCTCCCGGGACCAGAGCCGGGCGCGGTAGTTGACGTCGAGGCAGACCGGGATCCCGGCCGCGGCGGCGGCCTCGGCCGCCCACCGGGTGGCCTCCCGGGCGGTGTCGGACAGCGCCGGGGTGATCCCGGTCAGGTGCAGCATCCGGGCGCCGGCGGCCAGCGGAGCCCGCAGGTCGTCGACGCGCAGCGCGGACCCGGCCGACCCGGAGCGGTAGTACTGCACCCGGGTCAGGTCGGCGCTGCGCTGCTCCAGGAACATCAGCCCGGTCGACCGGGCGTCCCGGGCGACGGCGTCCACCCCGACGCCCTCGGCGCGCAACTGCCGCAGCGTGTACTCGCCGAACTCGTCGGTGCTCACCCGGCCGACCCAGGTGGCCCGGTGCCCGAGCCGGGCCACCCCCACCGCCACGTTGGACTCGGCGCCGGCCAGGTGCATGCTCAGCGGCCCCCCGCCGGCGAGCGGGCCGGCCGAGCGCAGCGACACCATCGCCTCGCCGAAGGTGAGCAGATCCGGCGCGGTCATCAGCGCGCCGCCCCGTTCACCGCGGCGAGGTAGGTGCGGGCCCGCTCCCGCAGGGCGGCCACGTCGCCGCCGGAGGCGGCGTCGCCGACCAGCGGCCCGCCGACGCCGACCGCGATCGCGCCGGCCTTCAGGTAGCCGGGCACGTCGTCCAGGCCCACGCCGCCGACCGCGACGAACGGGATGTCCGGGAACGGGTCGCGCACCGCCTTCAGGTACGCCGCGCCGCCGACCGACACCGGGAAGAGCTTGACCGCCGACGCGCCCATCCGCATCGCGGTGTACGCCTCGGTCGGGGTGAACGCCCCGGCCGCGACCGGGATGCCGCGGCGGGCGGCCTCGGCGATCGACTCGACCACGGCCGGCGTGACCACGAACTGCGCGCCGGCGGCGGCCACGTCGGCGACGTCGGCGGCGGTGAGCACCGTGCCGGCGCCGACCAGGGACCCGGCGGGCGCGGCCGCGCGCAGCGCCTCCACGGCCCGCAGCGCGTCCGGCGTGGTGAGAGCCACCTCGACGATGCGTACGCCCTCCTGCAGCAGGGCGGTGCCGGCGGCGATCGCGCCGGCGGTGTCGGTGCCGCGGATGACCGCGAGGATGCGGGCGGCGGTGAGTTCGGCGGTGAGGTTGACAGTCATGTGATCACCATTCCGCATAGGAGCCGTCGCGGTGCCGCCAGGTGGGGCTGCGCCAGGCGTGCCCGCGCTTGTCCGCCGTCCGCACCGCGTGTTCGTCGATCTCGATGCCCAGGCCGGGCGCCGTGAGCCGTTCCACGTACCCGTCGACGAAGGTCAGCGGGGTCTTGTCGAGGCAGTAGTCGAGCACCTCGGCGCCGAGGTTGTAGTGGATGCCGATGCTCTGTTCCTGGATCAGGTAGTTCGGCGTGGCGAAGCCGACCTGCAGGCAGGCCGCCAGCGCGATCGGCCCGAGCGGGCAGTGCGGGGCGAGCTGCGCGTCGTACACCTCGGCCAGTGCGGCGATCTTGCGGACCTCGGTGATGCCGCCGGCGTGCGAGAGGTCCGGCTGGGCGACAGCGATGCCGGCCTGCAGCACCGGCAGGAACTCCTGCCGGTTGTAGAGCCGCTCGCCGGTCGACACCGGCGTGGTGGTGGCCCGGACGAACTCGCCGATCAGGTGCGAGTTCTCCGGGACCACCGGCTCCTCGAGGAAGAAGGGCCGGAAGGGTTCCAGCAGCGGGGCGACCCGGCGGGCGGTGGCGAGGCTGAACCGGCCGTGGAAGTCGACCGCCACGTCGCGCTCGTCGCCGAGCACCTCGCGGGCGGCGGCCACCCGCCGGACCACACCGTCGAGTTCGGCGACCGAGGCGACCGGGCTCATCCGTCCCGAGGCGTTCATCTTCACCGCGGTCAGGCCCGTCTCGACGGCGGCGCTGATCTGGTCGCGGACCTCGGCGGGCTCGTCGCCGCCGACCCAGCCGTAGACCCGGATCCGGTCCCGGACCGGGCCGCCGAGCAGCTGGTGCACGGGCGCGCCGAAGTGCTTGCCGGCGATGTCCCACAGCGCCTGGTCGAGCCCGGCGACGGCGCTGGCCAGGATCGGCCCGCCCCGGTAGAACGAGCCCTTCGTCATCACCTGCCAGTGGTCCTCGATGCGCAGCGCGTCCTTGCCGATCAGCAGCTCGCTGAGCTGCTCGACGGCGGTGCGGACGGTCTCGGAGCGGCCCTCGCAGGTCGCCTCGCCCCAGCCGACGGTCCCGTCGGTGGTCTCCACCCGGACGAAGAGCCAGCGGGGCGCGACGAGGAAGGTCTCCACCCGGGCGATCGTGGTCATGGCGTCAGCCCTTCGTGGCGCCGGCGGTGAGGCCGGAGACGATGTACTTCTGCACGAACAGGGCGATCACCATGATCGGCACTGTGACCACCGTGGCCGCCGCCATCAGGCCGCCCCAGTCGATGCTGGCGTAGCCGACGAAGTCGAAGATCGCCACCGGCAGCGTCTTGGTGTCGGCGCCGGAGAGCACCAGGGCGAACATGAAGTTGTTCCAGGAGAAGATGAACGACAGGATGCCGGCGGTGGCGATGCCGGGCACCGACAGCGGGAGGGTGATCCGCCGGAACGCGCCGATGTGGGTCAGCCCGTCGACGAGCGCCGCCTCCTCCAACTCGCCCGGCAGGCCGTCGAAGTAGCCCATCATGATGTAGACGATCAACGGCAGCGAGACGAACATGTGGCTGAGGATCAGCACGGTGTAGCCGCCGACCATCTGCAGGTTCGAGAAGACGTAGTACCAGGGCACCAGCAGCGAGACGCCGGGGATGACCCGCGCCATGAGCACGACGAGCGCGGACTTCTTCATGCTGAACCGGCTCATCGAGTACGCGGCGGGCACCCCGAGGATCAGCGACAGCACGGTGGCCGCGAACGCCACCCAGAGGCTGTTGCCGATGAACTGGACGTAGTTCGCCCGCTCCAGCACGGTGCTGTAGTTGTCCAGGGTGGGCGAGAAGGCGAACGCCTTGCTGGCGTCGTAGATGTCGACGTTGGTCTTGAGCGACGCGGCGATCATCCAGAGCAGCGGCGCGATCAGCGAGGCCACCACGACGACGAGGGCCACCGCCCGGAAGACCTTGAACGGCCTGCTCGGCTTCATCGTTCCAGCCCCTTCTTGCGGTAGGTCAGGGCCCACATCACCCCGATGATGATCAGGAAGAAGATGATCAGGACCGTCGACGAGACGCCGTAGTCGTTGTAGTCGAAGCTCAGGCCGTAGGCGTAGACGTTGAGCGTCTCCACCTCGTGGAACGACCCGCCGCCGCGGCCCTTGGTGGCGTAGAGGATGTCGAAGGTCTTCAGCGCGTCGATGCCGCGCAGCAGGATCGCGACGATCACGGTGGGCATCAGCAGCGGCAGGGTGACGTGCCGGAACCGCTGCCAGGTGCTGGCGCCGTCGATCAGCGCCGCCTCCTGGGGCTCGTCGGAGAGCGACGTCAGCCCGGCCAGCAGGATCAGCACGACCATCGGCGTCCACTGCCAGATGTCGATGAACATCGTCGTCGGCAGGGCCGAGTTCTGCCCGGAGAGCCAGGGCTGCGGGCCGATGCCGACCCAGCTGAGCACCTGGTTGGCCATGCCGATGTTGGGGTCGAAGATCAGCCGCCACATCATGCCGACCGCGACCGGGGTGGCCACCAGCGGCAGCAGGATCGCGACCCGGACCCACTTCTCACCGCGGAACGGCCGCCAGAGCAGCAGGGCGATCGCCATGCCGAGGACGACCTCGACGAGGAGCACGACGCCGGTGAAGAGGACGGTGCGCCACACCGCCGGCCAGAACCGGTCGGTGTCGGAGAGCACGTCCAGGTAGTTCTGGAACCCGATGAACTCGCTCTCGGCGCGGACCGAGCCCTCGGCGTCGGTGAGGCTGAGATACCCGGTCCACGCCACCGGGAAGATGATCAGCACGGCGACGAACGCCATGGCGGGTGCCGCGAAGAGCCACTTGCGGTGCTGGTTGGCCCACCGCGACCAGGCCGAATCCGGGGACGCCGGACGGGCCTCGGACGATCTGGTGACTGGGGTGGTGACGGTCGACATCGATGTCTCCGGGTTCTCAGGGCCAGGGTCCCGGCGCGGGGTGGCGGGGCCGGTCGGCTCCGCCACCCCGCGGACGGCTTACTTCGCCTCGTCGTCGAGGAACTTCTGGAACTGCTCGTTCGCCGCGTCCGCCGAGGCGGCCGCGTCCTTGCCGGTGATCGCGTCGACGATCGGCTGGCCGACGATCTCGCGCGCCTGGGCGACCCTCACGACCAGCGGGCGGTCGTGGCCGATGCCGTTGGCGGTGCTGACCTGGGTGGCCTCGGCCAGGTCCTTCGGGTAGGTCGCGGTGCCCTCCGGGTTGGCCCAGACGGAGGCGCGGGCGCCGGGGACGCCGGCCTTCTGCTGCGCCAGCGACTGCTCCTTGCCGGCCGCCCACTGGATGAACTTCCAGGCGTTGTCCTTGTTCTTCGACGCGTCGTTCACGCCGAGCGCCCAGGACGGGACGTTGTACGGCTTCGAGCCGGCCGGGCCGGCCGGGAAGGTGGCGAAGCCGACGGTGTCGGAGACCTTCGACTTGGCCGGGTCGGTGGCGTTCTTGTAGAGCGAGTTGGCCTCGGTGTAGAAGGCCGCCTTGCCCTGGGTGAAGATCGCCATCGCCTCGGACCAGCTCATGTCGGTGCTGATGTTCTCCGGGCCGTGCTCGCGCAGCAGGCCGCCGTAGTAGGCGTACGCCTGCTTGGCCTGCTCGGTGTTGACCGAGGCCTTGCCGCTGGCGTCGACGAAGTCACCGCCGAAGCTGTACAGGAAGCTGGAGAACTGGGTGACCGCGGCCGACTTGCCGGTCCGGGCCACGAAGCCGGCGACGCCCGGGTTGTCCGCCTCGACCTTCGCCGCCTGCGCCTTGAGCTCGTCGAGGGTCTTCGGCGGGGCGGTGAAGCCGGACTTCTCCAGCAGGTCCTTGCGGTAGTAGAGGACCTCCTGCTCGGTGATGATCGGTACGCCGACCACCTTGTCCTCGTACGAGGTGGCCTGCACCGGGCCGGCCTGGAAGTCGCTGAACTCGAACGCGCTGTCCGACTTGGCCTTGTCGGTCAGGTCGGCGAGGTACTTGTTCTTGGCGAACAGCTTCCCCTCCTGCAGCGGCCGGTACATCATCACGTCCAGGTCGCTGGACCCGGCGTTCAACTTGACGTTGTACTGGTCGGAGAGCTGGTCCTCGCCGAGCTGGGTCACCTCGACCTTGAGGCCGGTCTGCTTCTCGAACTCCGGCAGGGCCTTCTTGATGTTCTCGGTCCAGACGTGGTTCACCAGCGTCACGCGCAGGGTGTTCGACCCGCTGCCGCCGTCCTCGCCGCCGCCGCAGGCGGCCAGCCCCATGGCGGCGACCACGGCCAGAGAAGTGCCGATTATCGATCGACGTCGCACGCTTGTCTCTCCTTCTGTCCCGGTCGCGGCCCGGAGTGGGCGCTACCTCGGTGTTTACATCCGCTTAACGTCGGGATGCTAGGCCGAAAAAGCGGACTTATTCAAGAGGTTGATCCAACTGATATGATCCGTGGCGTGGAACGGTACTCCTCCGGGGGCGCAGCCGCCCAGAACGCCCCTGCTGAGGCCGGGCTGCACGCACGTGTCCTCGACCACCTCGGCACGGCCATCTGCGGCGGCGATCCGGCGCCCGGGGCGGTCCTCAACATCGACGAGCTCGTCGAGCGCTACGCGGTGTCCCGCTCGGTGATCCGCGAGGTGCTGCGGGTCCTCGCCTCGATCGGTTTCATCGAGACCCGCCGCCGGGTCGGGGTGATGATCCGCCCGGCGCACGACTGGAACGTCTTCGACCCGCAGGTGATCCGCTGGCGGCTCGCCTCGGCCGGCCGGATCACCCAGCTCCGGTCGATCACCGAGCTGCGCACCGCCGTCGAGCCGCACGCCGCCTGGCTGGCCGCCGCCCGGGCCGGTCACGACGAGGCGAGCGATCTCGTCGGGCTCGCGGCGAAGATGTGGGCCGCCGGCAAGGCCGGCGACGAGGAGCGGTTCCTGCGCCTCGACATCGAATTCCACCGACAGGTCCTGGTTGCGTCCGGCAACGAGATGTTCGTCCGGTTGCAGGACCTGATCGCGGAGGTGCTCACCGGCCGGCACAAGCACCACCTCATGCCGCACCACCCCAGCGACGAGGCCCTCCAGCTGCACGCCGACGTCGCCCAGGCGATCCAGCGGCACGACGGCGAGCGCGCCCGGCGAGCGATGGTGCAGCTCATGGAGCAGGCGTTCGACGAGATGAAGTCGATCTGGGAGCAGAGCGCCGAGCCGGACGCGTCCTGACCCCCACCGCTTCCGCGCGCCCTTCCCCGAACTCCCCCCGGCCGGCGTATGCTGGTGGCGGCGCCGTCCCGCGCCCCACCTCCTTTCCGGTGCTCACGCCGCCGGCGTCGCGGAGGCAAAGGGAACCAGGTGTTCTCGGGATGCCGTGCCACATGCCTTCTCCGGCGCGGTCGACGGGAGCGTGAGTCCCTGCGGCCGTGCCGTTGACAGGGAGCATGTGATGACGCACCAGCGCACCTTCAAGTCCCGGGTCCGCACCCGGATGGCCAAGACCGGCGAGAGCTACACCACCGCCCGCCGGCAACTGCTCGCCCGCGCCCAGACCCCCGAGACCGAGCCCGCCACCGCGGCCGGGCCGACCGCACCGGCCGAGCCCGCCGCGCCGGTCACCGACCCGGCCGGCCAGCCGCCGGCGCCGACCTCCGCCCCGACCGCCGGGGGCACCGCGGAGCAGACCGAGCGGATCTCCGACGCGCTGCTCGGCGAACGCACCGGCCGCGGCTGGGCGCAGTGGTTCGCCCTGCTCGACGACTGGGGCGGCACCGGGCGCACGCACACCGAGATCGCCCGCTGGCTGGTCACCACCCACGAGGTGCCCGGCTGGTGGGCGCAGACGATCACCGTCGGGTACGAGCAGGCGCGCGGCCTGCGGGCACCCGGCCAGCGGCGCGGCGGCGGGTTCTCGGCCAACGGCTCGCGCACCGTCGCGGTGCCCGTGCGGCGGCTCTTCGATGCCTTCGCCGACGACACCCTGCGCCGACAGTGGCTGCCCGACCCGGTCTCGGTCCGCACCGCCACCGCGCCGAAGACGTTCCGCGCGGACTGGGCGGACGGGTCGACCCGGATCGTCGTCGGCTTCGCCGCGGTGGGCGAGTCGAAGTCCCGGGTGGCGGTGCAGCACGAGAAGCTGGCCGGCGCGGAGCAGGCCGCGCGGTTGAAGGCGTACTGGCGGGAGCGGCTGGCCGCGCTCAAGCAGCTCCTCGAGTCGGACGGAGACCCGCGATGACGACGACCTTCATCAACCTGCCGGTACGCGACCTGGCCATCGCCACCGAGTTCTTCCGGACCGTCGGGTTCACCTCCGGCGACCTGTCGCCGGACGGCGGCAGCATCCAGCTCGTCCTCACCGACACGACGCACCTGATGCTGCACACCATGAGCGCCTTCGCCGGTTACACCGGCGTCGGCGTCCCGGACACGGCGACCGCCCGGGAGGTGATCGTCGGCCTCGCCCTGGACAGCCGGGAGGAGGTCGACGACCTGATCGGCCGCGCCGTGGCGGCCGGGGCCGAGCCGCTCGGCGAGGCGCAGGAACAGGACGGGCTCTACATGCGCGGCTTCCGCGACCTCGACGGCCACCAGTGGTCGTTCCTGCACGTCACCGGCTGACCGGCGGATCCGGCGGCGGTCCACCGACCGCCGCCGGGCCGGTCCGCGGCGGGCAGGCCGCACCCGGCGCGTCCGTCGGGAAGATCGACCAGAATGGCCCCATGGCCCAGAAGATGACCGACGAACAGTGGCGGGCGTTCGTCAGCCACGGCACCCGGACGGGCAAGCTCGCCACCGTACGGGCCGACGGCTCACCCCACGTGGTACCGGTCTGGTTCGTGCTGGACGGCGACGATCTCGTCTTCAACACCGGAGCGACCAGCGTGAAGGGGCGCAACCTGCGGCGCGATCCGCGGGCGGCGCTGACGGTCGACGAGGAGCACCGGCCGTACGCCTTCGTCTCCGTGCGCGGGCGGGTCACCGTGAGCGAGGACGTCGACGAGATGCTTCCCTGGTCGATCCGGATCGCCGCCCGCTACATGGGCGGCGACCGTGCCGAGGAGTACGGCCGCCGCAACGCGGTGGCCGGTGAGCTGCTGGTGCGGCTCCGGGTGGAGCAGGTGGTGGCGTTCACCGGCGTCGCGGACTGACCCGACGCCGGCGTCGCCGGTGACCGGCCCTCGGCGGGGGGCGCTCGCACCTCTCCGCCGAGGGCCGGTCGGCGGTCACCCGAAGGCGACCGCCGCCAACCAGCGGTCGAGCAGCTCACCGTCGCCGAGCACCTCGACGCCCCCACCCCGGGGTGACCGGCGCCGGTAGACGATCAGCAGCAGCTCGGTGAGCGGGCCGCGGACCGCGACGGCGGCCTTCTCGTGGGCGCGGCGCCAGGCGATGACATCGCCGGTGAGGTCGACCAGCCACTCCGCGGCGCTGTCGGGGGCGGCGTCGGTGGCGTGCAGGTGCACGGTGCGGCCGGGGCCGAGCAGCTCCCGCCGCTGCGGGTAGAGGTCGACCATCACCGGCAGCGAGCCGAGCTCCAGCCACTCGTCGAGGGCGTCGACCGCCACCGCCTCGGCGGCGGCGAACGGCACGCCGAGCGCCAGCGCCGCGTCCGCCCGGTGCAGCAGGGTCTCGTGGCAGAACCGCCGGGCGTAGAAGGACGCCGAAACGGTGCCCGGGACCGGCGTCCACACCCGGGCGTGCGGCCCGGCCGCGCGCAGGGTGTCGGCCAGCCGGGTCGCGCCCTCGGCCAGCCAGGGGCCGAGCACGGCCGGATCCTCGTCGGGGTAGCCGGTGAGGTCGCGCAGGGCGTCGTCGGGCAGCGGACCGGCCGCGCGGGTGCGGACGATCTCCTCGGCCCAGCGGTGACCGTGGCCGAGGTGCCGCGCCAGTTGCCCGACCGTCCAGCCGGGACAGGACGGCACCGGCGCGCGCAGGTCGGCGCCGGCCAGGTGCGATCGCAGCAGGCCGGTCTGGGTCAGGATCCCGTCGGCCCAGCTGTCGTACGTCGACGTCACCCGGCCACCCTAGGCCGCACCACCGACGTCGTCGGCGCCCACCGGTTGGCGCGTCGCCCGCCGGGCCCATCGTCGCCGGCCCCCGCCGGCCGCCAGCGGCAGCGCGACGAGCAGGTACGCCGCCGCGGCCACCGCGAAGGCCACCGCGTTTCCGGCGGCCGTGGCGACCAGGCCGTAGCCGGCGTAGACCACGATGATCGTCAGGTCGGTGCCCATCCCGGCCAGCGAGGTGACGGTGGCCCGGCCGGGTCCGGTGATCCGCGCCTGCAACCGCGCCTCGGCCAGCACGCTGGCCAGTTGGAAGCCGCAGAACGCCAACCCGACCAGGACGAAGCCGACCGGCCGGCCGAGCAGCGCCCCGACGGCCAGGGCCAGGGCGGCCAGCGCCAGCAGGGCGGCGTAGCCGCGCCGGGTGAGCCGCTCCCCGGCCGGGGCGAGCAGCCCGCCGACGCTCACCCCGACCCAGGTCAGCAGGAGCAGCAACGGCACGGTCTCGGCGGCGACGCCGGTGTCCCGGGCCAGCAGCGGGGTGTACTCGTCCAGCGCGCCCCACACTGCGGTGACCGCGGCGACCAGCAGCACCGCCGCGCGGACCGCCGGATCGGCGTGCGCCTCGGCCAGCCCGGCGCGCAGGCTGGCCCACCAGCCCAGGTCGGCCTCCGCCGGCTCCGGCGCGCCGGCCGGATCGGCGGAGCCGGTCGCGGCGGCGCGGTGTTCCGGGAACCGGGTGGCGACGGCGGCGGCGAGCAGGCAGGCCAGCACGCTGGCCGCGCCGACCGCCGGATAACCGCCGGCGGCGAGCACCGGGGCGGCCAGCACGATCGAGGCGAGCACGGCGAGCGTCTCGGCCGTCCGCGCCCGGCCGATGATCCGGGCGTACCGGCCGGCCGCGCCGCAGCGGTCGAGTTCGGTGAAGACCAGCGCCTCCAGCGCCCCGGAGGCCAGGGCACCGCCGGCGCCCCAGAGCACGAAGCCGACGGCGAAGGCCGGATAGGACGGGACCAGCACCCAGAGGGCGAAGGCGGCCGCGCTGACCAGCGGCGCGAGGCAGAGCAGCAGCCGCCGGGAGACCGCGTCGGCCCAGGCGCCGGAGGGCACCTCCAGCAGGATGCTGCTGGCCGACCAGATCACGAACAGCGAGCTGATCTGCCAGACGGAGAGGCCGGTGTCGCTGAACAGCAGCGCGTACACCGGGTAGAGCAGGACGAGTTCACCGAGAAACGCGTACCCGTAGAGGGTGGCCGCCAGCCGGCGGACACGCGGGTCGGGCACGCGTGCGGAGATGGGGGTCATGAGGCCTTCCCGGAGGGACGAAACGGACGCCGGACGTACGGCGACCGCGGCGGCCCACGGCAGTGGCCTCTAGTGGTGCATCAACATCGCCAGGTCATGCGGCGATGGTAGACGGGCCGACCCGGCTCGGTCACGCCTTTCCCCGGACACGCGCCGGGGTGGGGCCCCAACGGGCCCCACCCCGGCGGCGGTGTGTCAGCGCCGGTCGCGGTCCACCGGCGGGATGACCATGGTGGCCTCGGCGTCGTCGCCGCTCGGCTGCGCCGGGATGGTGGCGCCACGCGGAGTGGGCTGGGTCGCGTCCGGGTCGGTGTGCACCGGCGCGGCCGGGCCGGAGTGGCCGGACGGGGCGGGCACCACCTGGGTGGCCTCCGGGTCGGCGCCGACCACCTGGGTCGGCTCCGCGCCGGCGCCCGCCCCGGCCAGCCCGGCCTCGGTGTCGCGGCGGCCGGCCTGGTACGCGCGGGCGTGCGTGGCGATCAGCTGGGACTCCTGCTCGGCGCGGGCGAGCCAGGACTCCCACCGGCTCTGCATCGGCCGGACCAGCCCGCCGCCGACGCCGACGACGAGGATGCCGCCGGCGGTGGCCAGCACCGCGATCAGCACCGGGGTGGTCACCGCGGTGGCCACGCCGATCTGGTTGAGCGCGGCGATGACGCCCAGGCCGAGGATGAACACCGAGGCGATGGTGGCCAGGATCCGGCCGTACGACAGGCCGCCGAGGGCGCCGCCGATGATGTCCTTGACCGCGTTGGCGATCGCCGCGGCGACCACCACGATGACGATCGCGACGAAGGCGCGGGGCAGCCACGCGATGACCCCGGCGATGAGGTCCGAGATGGGGTTGGGGCCCCAGATCCCGAACGCGAGCTGCAGGGTCACCAGCAGCACCGCGTAGTAGGCGAGCTTGGCGACGATGTCGCTGGCGTCGTACCGGGACCGGGCCAACGCCCGCCGGATGCCGCCGCGCTCGACGGCCCGGTCGAAGCCGACCCGTTCCAGCACCTTGTCCACGATCTTCAGCACCGCCTTGGCGATCAGCCAGCCGACCACCAGGATGGCCAGGAAGGCGACCGCCTTGGGCAGAAATAGCATCACCGAGCGGAGGGCGTCTCCCACCGCGTCACCGAAGTTGTCTCGCATCGGAAATCCTCCACAGGGGGCACCGGTTCGTCCGGGCCGACCTACCCCGTGGGGATCCGGCGGAAACCCGGACCCGGCGGCACCGCGGGCGGGAGGTCAACCGCGGCAGTCGTACGCCACCTCGGTCTGTGCCTGTACCGGCGCCGGGGAGGTGATGTTGACGGTGGCGGTCTGCCGGGTGCTGCCGACCCCGCTGAACGTCCATTCCAGGGTCAGGTCGACGCTGCGCTGCCCCCGGCCGACGCGCTCGGTCAGCACGCTGCTCGGCGGACTGCCGGAACGCAGCCACTGGTACTCGATGACCCCGCCCCGGCCGTTGGTGCGCACGGTCGCGACCACCTCGACGGTGACGTCGCACCGGTCGCCGGCCGGCTCGGGCACCGTGACGTTCACCCCGCTGATCTCCAGCGGGCTGATCCGCTGCCACAGGTACACCCCGACGGCGACGAGCAGCGCCACGGTGAGCAGGGCGGACAGCACCGAGGTGACCGTCCGCCAGAACGGTCGCCGCCGCGCCGGGGGCGTCGGCCAGGCCGGCGCGGCCGGGGGCGTCGCCGGGACGCCCGGCCCGAACCGCACCTCCGCGCCCCGCGGCGCGGCGGCCGTGCGGTGCCCGCCGCCGCCCGCGGTGTGCGCGCCGTAGACCGTGCCCGTCCCGGCCGCGGTGGTACGCCCGGTGTCGGCTGCGCCCACGGTCGGCCTCGCTCCGCCCGGCCCCGCTGTCGGCTGCGCGCCGCCCAGCCGGACCGTCTGCTCCCCCACGCCGAGGTGCACCGTGGACTCCCCCACGCCCGGGTCGACCGTCGGCTGCGGCGGACCCGGCTGGACGGTCGGCTCGACCGGATCCGGGCGGGGCGTGGGCCGGGCGGGGGTGAGCCGCACGGTGGGCTCGGCCGGGGGCGGGGCGGGGCGGCCCGACGCGTCGTCGTGCAGGACGCGGGTGGGCACCGCCTCGGTCGGGTCGTTCTGTAGTCAGGGGGCGCCACGCCGGTCATTGTGGCCGGACGTGCGGGACGGGCCGTCGGCGCAACGGCTGCCTCCGCCGCCCCGGACGTCCGCCCGGTCGGCCCCGGACGGGTCGGGACCGCCGGGTGACGGCGTACCCGGCGGGGTGCTGGCATGGTCGATCGCGGACACACGCCCCCACAGGTAGCAGCACCCGGCAAGCCCCGCCGCCGGCGTCACGCCCACCGCGCCGGGCCCGGCCGACTCGGTTAATGTGCAGGCCGTGAGCGGCAGCGGAACGGTCCCGGCGCCGGGCGGCCGGCGGAAGACGACCCGGTGGTGGCTCAGTGTCATGTTGCTGACCATGGCCGCCCTCGTCGTGCTCGGCGGGGCGGTGGGCGCGGCCGCCCTGGCGCACACCGCGACCGTCTCCGACCGGCTGGCCGACCGGATCGCCCCGGCCCGGACGGCCGTGGGGCAGCTCGACAACGAGCTGGCGAGCCAGGGGGCGGCCGTGCACGCGTACGCCCTCGTCGGCGAGGAGCGCCTGCTCGCCCCGTACCGGCGGAGCGTGGCGGCCGAACACGCGACCGCGCTGCGGCTGCGCGGCCTGCTCGCCGACGAGCCGGCGGCGCTGCGCGACCTGGAGCGGGCCGGCGGACTCGCCGACCGGTGGCGCGACGACGTCGCCGAGCAGCTGATCCGGGGCCGGCAGGCCGGCGCGACCCCGGCGGAGCTGGCGGCGGTGGCGACCCGCGGGTCGGCCGCCTTCGACGCGGCCCGGGCGGAGCTGACCGGCCTGGAGGGGCGGCTGGACCGGATCCGGGACGCCGGCCGGGCGGACCTCGACCGGGCCCGCGCCCTGCGGGACCTCACCTTCGTGGCGATCCTCGCCGCGCTGCTGCTGACCAGCGTCATCAGCTCGGTGCTGGTGCGGATGACGGTGCTGCGGCCGCTGGAGCGGCTCGGTGTCTCGGTACGGCAGGTGGCCGGCGGCGACTTCGGCCACCGGCTGCGCCCGCAGGGGCCGGCCGACATCGCCCGGCTCACCGACGATGTGGAGACGATGCGGCAGCGGATGGTGGACGCGCTGGAGCGCAGCCAGCACGACCGGGACGCCCTGGAGCAGCAGGCCGCCGAGCTGCGCCGGTCCAACGAGGACCTGGAGCAGTTCGCCTACGTCGCCTCGCACGACCTGCAGGAGCCGCTGCGCAAGGTCGCCTCGTTCTGCCAGATGCTGCAGCGCCGCTACGCCAGCCAGCTGGACGACCGGGCCCAGCAGTACATCGGGTTCGCGGTCGACGGGGCCACCCGGATGCAGGAGCTGATCAACGACCTGCTGACGTTCTCCCGGATCGGCCGGGTCTACGGCGACCTGCGCGAGGTGGACCTGGGCGAGGTGTTCGGGCAGGCGGAGGCGAACCTGTCCCACGCGGTCGAGGAGGCCGGCGCGGAGATCACCCGCGACCCGCTGCCCACCGTGCAGGGCGACCCGACGCTGCTGACCATGCTGTGGCAGAACCTGCTCGGCAACGCGGTCAAGTTCCGCAGCCCGGAGCGGGCGTCGCGGATCCGGGTGACGGTGACCGACACCCCGGACGGCTGGTCGTTCACGGTCGAGGACAACGGCATCGGCATCGACCCCCGGTATGCCGAGAAGATCTTCGTCATCTTCCAGCGGCTGCACCCGCGCGGCTCGTACCCGGGCACCGGGATCGGCCTGGCGGTCTGCAAGAAGATCGTGGAGTACCACGGCGGCACGCTGGGCCTGGACGAGACGTACACCGGCGGCGCGCGGTTCCGGTTCACGCTGCCCCGCCCGCCGGCGCCCGCCGTGCCGGAACAGTCGGGCGAGCCGGCGGCGGAATCGGCGGTCCCGGCCTGAGTGGCGCGGCCGGGCCCCGGCCCACCGCGATCAGCCGGGGGGCGAGTCGCGCTCGGGCTCGGCCGCCGCCGTGACGTTCCCGGTGACCGGCCCGAGATCCGGCACGCCCGGCCCGCTCCGCTCCGGCCCGGTACGGGCGAACTGGTCGAAGAAGCGCAGCAGCTCGACCGGGAACGGCATCACCAGGGTGCTGTTCTTCTCCGCCGCCACGTCCACCACCGTCTGCAGCAGGCGCAGCTGGTACGCCCCGGGCGTGGCCGCCATCGCCCGGGAGGCGTCGGCGAGCCGGCGGGACGCCTGGAACTCGCCGTCGGCGGCGATCACCCGGGCACGGCGCTCGCGCTCCGCCTCGGCCTGGCGGGACATCGACCGCTTCATCCCCTCGGGCAGCGCCACGTCCTTGACCTCGACCCGCTCGATCAGCAGCCCCCACGGCTCTTGGGTGGGCTCGTCAATGACCGCCTTGAGCTCGGCGTTGACCTTCGCCCGGTCGCCGAGCACGGTGTCCAGGTCGGCCTTGCCGATCACCGACCGCAGCGCGGTTTGCGCCACCTGTTGCACGGCCGACGGGTAGTTGTGCACGTTGACCAGCGCCTTCACCGGGTCGACCACCCGGTAGTAGACGACCGCGTCGACCGTGAGCGTCACGTTGTCGTGGGTGATGGCGCCCTGCGCCGGCACGTCCATCACCACGGTCTGCATGCTGACCCGCACCATCCGGTCGGCAACCGGAACGATCACGCGCAGACCCGGCTCCCGGACACGGTCGAGCACCCGGCCGAAGCGGAAGACCACACCCCGCTGGTACTGCTGCACCAGCCGGATACTCAGCGTCCCGAGCAGCGCCAGCAGCGCGAGCACGATCACCACGCCGACCACCGTGGCCTCCATGGCACCTCCGATCCCGGCGGCCACGGCCGCCGCCCGGGACGCCGGATACCCGTTGCGCAGGCGAACACGCCTGCCCGCCGTCACGGGGCGGCACGGATCGACTTCGGTTGGTAACGTGACGCGGGCTCGCACCGGCGGGACGGGGAGGCTCGGGGTGTGGACGGATGACGCGGCGCTGGACGCCGTACGACGGCGGGTCGACGACTGGGAGTCCGCCATCACCGACCGGGCGGCGCGCACCGCCGCGCTGACCCGGGACCTGACGGCGCTCACCGCGACCGCGCGCAGTGCCGACGGCGCGGTCGAGGCCACCGTCGACGCCGCCGGCGCTCTGGTCGACCTGCGGCTCGACGAACGGGTGCGCGGGCAGTCGGCCGCGCGGACCGCCGAGCAGGTGCTGGCGACCGCCCGCGCGGCGCAGGCGGAGCTGGTCCGCCGGGCGGTCGCGGCGACGGAGGCGGCGCTCGGTGCGGACGACGCCACGGCACGCGCCGTGGTCGAGTCGTACGCCCGCCGGCTGCGCCGGCCCGACGACGGAGGCGCCGGTGCCACCCGGTGAGGGCGTCCGGGTCCGGCCGGAGGACCTCGACGTGCACGCCGGGCACCTCGACGCCGTCGCCGACGCGGTCGACCTCGCCGCCGGGGCGGGTCGCTCCGTGCGACTCGGCGGCGACGCGTACGGGCAGCTCTGCGCGCTGATGCCGGTGCTGGTCGACCAGGTGCAACGGGTGCTGGTCGACGGCGTCGACGGCGCCGCCGGCTCGGTGCGGGACACCGCCGGTCGGCTGCGGACCGCCGCCGACCGTTACCGGGGCGCCGACGCCCGGGCGCAGGCCGCGCTGGACGGGCTGCGCGGGCGGCGGTGACCGGCAACCCACTCGTCGCCGCCCCCGTCGACAGCACCAGCCCGTGGAGCGGGGTGTGGATCGCCGAGGACATCGAGCTGATCGGGCAGGGCATCCGCGACGGCAACTGGATCGACGGCAGCCTCGGCGTGATCGGTGCCGGCCTCGACGCGCTGGCCTTCGTCTCCGACCCGGTGGGCTCGCTGCTGCAGTACGGCATCGCCTGGATCATCGAACACGTCCGCCCGCTGACCGAGGCGCTCGACTGGCTGGCCGGCGACCCGACGCAGATCGCCGCCCACGCGCAGACCTGCCGCAACGTCGCCGGGTCGCTGCGTACCGAGGCGGAGGCGCTCACCCGGGCGGTCCGGCTGGACCTCGCCGAGTGGGGCGGGGCCGCCGGCGCCGCGTACCGGTCGTGGGCGGCCGAGCAGCAGGGCGCGCTCGTCGGCCTGAGCCGGGCCGCCGACACCATGGCCGCACTCACCGAGGGCGCCGGCTGCCTGATCGCCGCCGTGCGGCTCATGGTCCGCGACGCCATCGCGCTCTGCGTCTCCCGCCTCGTCGTGTACGCGGCCGAGGAGGCCCTCAGTCTCGGGCTGGCCACGCCCCTCGTGGTGGAACAGGTCGTCACGACCGTGGCCGCATTCGCGGCGAGGATCGCCCGGTGGCTGCGCGGGCTGCTGGCCAGCCTCCGGCGGCTGATCCCCGAGGCGCGCCGCCTCACCGAACTGATCGACCTCCTGAGACGACACCTGCAACGACGTGGCAGGCCGAAGGATCCCGAGCCGTCATCGGGCGGGCAGGGCCCTCACGTTCCTCGTGACCCGAACACACCGAACTTCAGTCATCCGGAGATCGATTCTCGGAAGATCACAAACTATGCGATGAACCCCGACCACCCGGTCGGAAGGAACAAGTACCGGGTGATCAAATCGGCTACCGGATTGGACGTCGGCGATGCGGACCTCATCGAAAGCCAGATCCGGAACGGCGTCCGTGATGGCACGCCGATGCCGGGCAAGGCCGATCAGTACGGACAGCGATGGTCTGTCGACCTTCCGCTTACGGGGCCCAACGGCACTATCATCGTCCGAACCGCCTGGCTGCTCGAAGAGGCTTCGGCCACGCCTCGACTCGTCACTATCTCGTTCCCATGAGGATCTCAACGTGGACCTGTACGACCTTGTCGAGCTGACGACCGACCTGCCCGAGGAGCGGATTCCCGCGGGGTCGGTCGGCACGATCGTGCACGTCTTCCAGCGGCCGGAACTCGCCTATGAGGTGGAGTTCGCCGATGACGACGGCAGGACGCTCGCGACGGTCGCGCTGACACCGGACAAGCTCCGGCCATCTCGATAGCCTCGCGAAGCGATTGGGGTGTGGAGACCCCTTGCCCGCCCTCGCCGTCGTGGATCTGCACGTGGCGCTGTCTGTACGCGATGCGCTGTCAACTGTCCTCTGTGCTGGGCGCGTGCCGGCGCCCGCCGCGGTGATCGCCGAGTGCCGCAACCGGAGCACGTCGCGGCCGGGCGCGGGCCAGCCGATCGGGATTGGACCTGGTTGGCCCGCCGGTCGGCGTCCCTACGATGGCGGCCCACGGTCCAGAGTCACCCGGAGGACGCCATGGTGGAGCACATCGCCGACCTGCCCACGCCGCTGCTCGCCGACGCCTGCGTACGGCTGGACGTGCCGCTGCGGGCGGCGCCCGTGGGTGTCCGGCCGGTCGTGTCGGGTCAGCGGGTGGCCGGCCGGGTGCTGCCGGTACGGCACCACGGCAGCGTGGACGTGTTCCTGGAGGCGTTCGGCTCCGCCGCGCCGGGCGACGTGCTGGTGATCGACAACGGCGGCCGGACGGACGAGGCGTGCGTCGGTGACCTGGCGGTGCTGGAGGCCGCGTCGGCCGGGGTCGCCGGCCTGGTGGTGTGGGGGTTGCACCGGGACACCGCGGAGCTGGTGGAGATCGGCCTGCCGGTGTTCAGCTACGGCAGCTGCCCGCTCGGGCCGACCCGGCTGGACGGTCGCGACCCGGAGACGCTGACCAGCGCGCGGATCGGCCCGCACCTGGTCGCCGTCGACGACCTGGTCTGCGCCGACGACGACGGGGTGCTCTTCCTGCCCGCCGCCCGCGCCGGGGAGATCGCGGCGACCGCGACGCGGATCCGGCGGACCGAACGGACCCAGGCCGCCCGGATCCGCGCCGGCGAGACGCTGCGCCAGCAGACCGCGTTCGACGAGTACCTGGCCCGGCGCGACGAGGATCCCTCCTACACGTTCCGGCGGCACCTGCGCCGGGTCGGCGGCGCGATCGAGGAGTGAGGCGCGCGGCCGACGTACGGCCGGGGCGCCCCAGGTGTCGTCGGTCCAGGGCGGACGGTGCCGGCGACACCGGCGGTGATTGACCTCTAGCGCGGGCCGGAGTGTTGGCAATATCCTCCACACGACGCGCGGCCTCTGGAGCTACTTTTCACCCGCTCCGCCCTTCCCCCGTCGGCCGCAGAGGAGATGCCATGCACGTCGACCATTCCGAACTGGACCGTCGCACCCTGTTGCGGGCCGGTCTCGGCGCCGCCACCGTGGCGGTCGTCGGGAGCGAACTCGCCTTCCCGGCGGCCGCGCAGGCCGACCCGGGCGCGGACCTGGACTGGATCTACAGCTGCGACGAGTGGGGGGCGCGCCCGCCGGCCGACCCGCTGTCGGTCAGCGCCATCCCCACCAACAAGATCATCGTGCACCACATGGCGTTCCCGAACGTCACCGACTACTCCGAGGCGCAGGCGATCAAGCTCGCCCGCGACTGCCAGAACCTGCACATGGACGGCAACGGCTGGTCCGACACCGGCCAGCACTTCACCATCAGCCGGGGCGGCTACGTCCTGGAGGGCCGGCGCGGCAGCCTGGAGCGCCTCCAGGCCGGCGACCGGCAGATGATCTCGGCGCACTGCCCGGGCGAGAACGGCCGGGCCATCGGCATCGAGAACGAGGGCACCTACGTCACCGAGACGCCGCCGGAGGCTCTGCTCGACTCGCTGGTCAAACTCTGCACCACGATCTGCCGGCAGTACGGCCTCAAGGCCCACGACATCTTCGGTCACTGGGACTTCCGCACCACGCTGTGCCCGGGCGCGGCGTTCTACCGGCAGTTCCCGATGTTGCGCCGGCGGGTCTTCCGGGAGCTCGGCACCGACCTCGCGGACGTGCCGGCCCGCCGCTGGCCGGACCTCTGGCGGTTCGTCGGCTCGCCGTCGGTGCGGGTGGTGCAGTACCTGCTGGCCCACCGCGGCTACACCGTGCCGGTGAACAGCGTCTTCGACGCGGCGACCGTGGCGGCCGTGCAGGACTGGCAGTTCCGCAACGACATCCCGGTCGACGTGGACGCCACCCTCACCACCCAGACCTGGGAGACCCTGGCGCCGGAGCTGGACAAGGACGCCAGCGGCATCCCGGTCAGCGCGGTGCAGTTCATGCTGAACTTCAAGGGGTGGGCCGAGGTCGCCGTCACCGGCGAGTACGACTACGCGACCAAGAAGGCGGTCAAGGAGCTCCAGTCCCTGCACAACCTGCCCGAGGACGGCAAGCTCACCACCAGCACCTGGTGCGTACTCGTCGGCGGCTCGGTCCGCCAGTCGTACCGGAAGGCCTGACGACGCCGGCCCGCGGTGGGGGTGGCCGGGCCACCCCCACCGCCTCCGGGTGAGCGATGGGCGAGTCTCGTTGTCCGGCACCGGGCCGTCTGCGACGATGGCCCCTGGTCAGGACCAAGGAGGGTGCCGTGACGTCGCGACTCAACCCGTACCTCAGCTTCGACGGCAACGCCCGCGAGGCGATGGAGTTCTACCAGCAGGTCTTCGGCGGGGACCTGACGCTGAGCACCTTCGCGGAGTTCGGCACCGACGATCCGACGCTGGCCGACAAGGTCATGCACGGCATGCTGGAGACGCCGGCCGGGTACACCGTGATGGCCTCGGACACCGCCCCCGGCATGGAGCACGTCCCCGGCAACAACGTCTCGGTGAGCGTCAGCGGCGACGACGCCAACGAGCTGCGCGGCTACTGGGACAAGCTCTGCGTCGGCGGCACGGTGAGCGTCCCGCTGGAGAAGCAGATGTGGGGCGACGAGTTCGGCATGTGCGTGGACCGGTTCGGCATCGGGTGGTTGGTGAACATCAACCAGCCCCAGGGCTGACCGACCGCGCCGTCCGCCGCCGGGGCGGTGCCGCACCTCGGTGGGCGCCAGCGGCTACCGGACGTTGCGATGGTCCGCTGCGCCACACTCTGGGCGACCTCCGCCGGTTACCGCCTGCCGCGGGACGATTCCGCAGACCCGGCCGATCGGGCGTATCCGAGAGGGCCCTCCTGGCGCTACCGTACGGCAGGCTTCCGCTACGCGGATCTCCGGCGAGGAGAGGACCGGCGAGATGGACGTTTCGGCACGCCTGCACCGACTGACCCGGCTGCTCACCGCCGCCGCGTTGGTGGCAGCCGGCCTGAGCCTGGTCGCCCCGCCCGCCCAGGCGCAACCGGGCGCCAAGATCACGGTGATGACCCGGAACCTCTACCTCGGCGGCGATCTCACCCCGTCGATGACCGCGCCGAGCCTGCCGGCGTTCCTGGCCGCCAACGCGGCCCTGCTCAGTCACGTCGACCTGGTCGACTTCCCGGCCCGGGCGAAGCTGATCGCGGCGGAGATCCGCGAGCACGGGCCCGACCTGGTCGGCCTGCAGGAGGTGGCGCTCTGGCGGACCGGCCCGTTCGGCGACCCGGCACCCGCCACCACCGTCCGCTACGACTACCTCACGCTGCTGATGGCCGAGCTGAACGCCGCCGGCCACCGCTACGACGTGGCCGTGGTGCAGGACGAGGCGGACCTGGAGGCACCGGCCGGGGCACCGCACACTGTGGACGCCCGACTCACCATGCGGGACGTCATGCTGGTCCGCCACGGCGGCCGGGTGAAGGTGACCGGGACGTCCTCGGGGAACTTCGGCAACAACATGGTGACCCGGCTACCGGCCACCGGCGGCAGCGTGACCAGCACCCGGGGCTGGACGGCGGTGGACGTGGTGCACGGCCGGCGCGCCTTCCGCGTGGTGAACACCCACCTGGAGGCGTTCCACCCCGGCGTCCGGGTGCTGCAGGCCGAGGAACTGCTGCGCGGACCGCTGGCCGTCCCGGGCCGGGTGGTCCTGATCGGCGACCTCAACACCGGGCCCGAACTGCCGGTGCCGGCGAACCGGCTCGCGTACTTCACGCTGGTCGCCGGCGGTCTGGTCGACACCTGGCCGATCCTGCACCCCGGCGACCCGGGCTACACCGCGGGCCTGGGCGACGACCTGACCGAGCCGGCCGACGACGTCGAGCACCGGATCGACATGGTGCTGGTCCGCGGCCCGGTGGTGCCGGTGGCCAGCGAGGTCTTCGGCACCGACCGGCGGACGCCGGAGGGCCGCTGGGCCTCCGACCACCTGGGGCACGTGGCGGTGCTCGCCCTGCCGTGAACCCGCCCGCCGGGCCCTCGCGGCTCCCGGCGCAGCAGGTCAGAGGCGTCGCCGTAATGCCGCGAGACTAGGATCCTTTCGTGGTCGACACAGGGCTCATCCGGGACGACGAGCGGCTGCGCCGCATCGAGGCGGTGACGGACGCAACGCTGTCCCGGCTCGACGTCGCCGACCTGTTCGACGAACTGCTCGAGCGAGTCCGGGACCTGCTGGGCGTCGACACCGCCGCGATCCTGCTGCTGGACGCGCACGCGCGGCAGCTGGTGGCCACCGCGGCCAAGGGGCTGGAGGAGGAGGTCCGGCAGGGTTTCCGGGTCTCCATCGGCCGGGGGTTCGCCGGCCGGATCGCGCTGACCCAGCGGCCCGTGCGGATCGCGGATGTCACCCCGGCCGAGGTGGTCAACCCGATCCTGCTGGAGATCGGGCTGCGGTCCCTGCTCGGCGTGCCGATGTTCGCCCGGGGTCAGCTCATCGGCGTGCTGCACGTGGGGACGCTGGAACCGCGCAGCTTCACCGACGACGACGTACGCCTGCTGGAGCTGGTCGCCGACCGGGCCAGCCTGGCCAGCCTGGCCCGCTCCGACAACCTGGACCACAACGCCGCCCTCGCCCTGCAACGCAGCCTGCTGCCCACCCGGCTGCCCGAGGTGCCGGGGCTCGAGATGGCCGCCCGGTACGTGCCCGGCCACGTCGCCGGCATCGGCGGCGACTGGTACGACGTGTTCACCCTCCCGTCGGGCTGGCTCGGACTGGTCATCGGCGACGTGTCGGGCCACGGGCTGCAGTCCGCGGTGGTGATGGGCCGGGTCCGCAGCGCGCTGCGCGCGTACGCGCTGGTCTGCGACGAGCCGGCGGAGGCGCTGACCCTCCTCGACCGCAAGGTCAGCCACTTCGAGGCGGGCAGCCTGACCACGGCGCTCTACGGGATGATCTCCCCTGACCGGTCGACCATCCACCTCTCCGTGGCCGGGCACCTACTGCCCGTACTCGCCGCTCCCGATGTGCCGGCCACCCTGGTGACGGCGCACGTCGACCCCCCGCTGGGCACCGGCCGGCGGCCGCCGCCCCGCCAGCAGACCGCGGTGCGGCTGCCGCCCGGCGCCGTGCTGGTCTGCTACACCGACGGGCTGGTGGAGCGGCGCGGCGAGGTGATCGACGCCGGGGTCGAGCAGCTGATCGGTGCGGTCCGGCCGGCGCCGGCCGAGGAGGTGTGCGCCACCATCATGAGCAGCTTCGGCGTCGAGCGCCCCACCGACGACATCGCCGTGCTGGTTGTCCGCCGCCACCCGAGCGGCGGCTGACCCGGGCACGCCGGGCCGTTTGACCGGCCGCGATCCCGGAAAGAGTGGCGGGCATGAAGTGGGCCAGTCGAGCCGTACCCGCCGTCGCCGCCGCCGTCGCCGCGCTGGCCGCGCGGGATCTCCTGCAACGCGACCACGCGCTGCTGCGCAACTTTCCGGTGCTCGGGCGGGCCCGCTACCTGCTCGAGGCGATCGGGCCGGAGCTGCGCCAGTACATCGTGGCCGGCAACAACGAGGAGCGGCCGTTCACCCGGGACCAGCGGCGCTGGGTGTACGCGTCGGCGAAGGGGCAGAACAACTACTTCGGCTTCGGCACCGACAACGACATCGAGTTCACCCCCGGCTACCCGATCATCAAGCACCGCACGTTCGGCCGGGCGGTGCCGCCGTCCGCGCCGGCGGCCGGGCACGACGTACGGCTGCCGTGCGCCAAGGTGCTCGGCGCCGCGCGGGGCCGGGCCCGCGCCTTCCGGCCGGAGTCGGTGGTGAACATCTCCGGGATGAGCTTCGGGTCGCTGTCCGGCAACGCGGTCGAGGCGCTGAACCGGGGCGCGGCGCTGGCCGGCTGCCTGCAGAACACCGGCGAGGGCGGGCTGTCGCCGTACCACCGCAAGGGCGGTGACCTGGTCTTCCAGATCGGCACCGCGTACTTCGGCTGCCGCGACGAACACGGCCGGTTCAGCCTGGACCGGCTCAAGGACCTGGTGGCCGGCGCGCCGGTGCGGGCGCTGGAGGTGAAGCTCAGCCAGGGCGCGAAGCCCAGCCTCGGCGGGCTGCTGCCGGGTGCCAAGGTATCGGCGGAGATCGCCGCCACCCGGGGCGTCCCGGAGGGGCAGGACTGCGTCAGCCCGTCCCGGCACGCCGAGTTCTCCGACTGCGACAGCCTGCTCGACTGGGTGGAGCTGCTGGCCGCCGAGACCGGGCTGCCGGTCGGCATCAAGTCCGCGGTGGGCGACCTCGACTTCTGGGCGGAGCTGGCCACGCTGATGCGCGACACCGGCCGGGGCGTCGACTTCGTCACCGTCGACGGCGGCGAGGGCGGCACCGGCGCCGCGCCGCTGATCTTCACCGACTCGGTGTCGCTCCCCTTCCAGCAGGGATTCGCCCGGGTCTACCGGGTCTTCGCCGAGCGGGACCTGCACGAGCAGGTGGCCTTCGTCGGCGCCGGCAAGCTCGGCCTGCCCGACAACGCCGTGGTGGCCTTCGCGCTCGGCTGCGACCTGGTCAACGTCGGCCGGGAGGCGATGCTGGCGATCGGCTGCATCCAGGCGCAGAAGTGCCACACCGACACCTGCCCGACCGGCGTCGCCACCCAGAACGCCTGGCTCGCCCGGGGCCTGGATCCGGCCCTGAAGTCGGTGCGCGCGGCGAACTACGTCCGGACGTTGCGCCGGGACCTGGTGAAGGTGGCCGAGGCGTGCGGGGTGGAACATCCCGGGCTGATCTCCACCGAGGCCGTCGAGGTGCTCGCCGGCCGCACCGCCTCCACCCCGCTGCGCGAGGTGTACGGGTACCGGCCGGAGTGGGGCCTGCCGTCGCCGGCCGACCAGGCGGAGATCGTCCGGTTGATGACCGCGGAGGCGCCGCAGGGCCACTCCGCCCCGCCCTCCGCCACCGCGGTCGGCTGACCGGCCCGCGCGGAAACCCGTCGCGCCCGGCCGACACGAGGCCTATGGTGGCGCGGTGTTGATCAGACGCGAGAGCCCCGCCGACGCCGCGGCCGTCCGGGCGGTGCACACCGCCGCCTTCGCCAAGGCGGACCAGCCCGACGCCGTACCGGTGGAGGCGACCCTGGTCGACGCGCTGCGCGCGGACGACGGCTGGCTGCCGGCGCTGTCCCTGGTCGCGACGGACCCGGACGGGCAGGTCGTCGGGCACGTGGTGTGCACCCGCGGTCGGGTGGCCGGCGATCCGGTGGCGCTGGGGCTCGGGCCGCTCGGGGTGCTGCCGGCCTGGCAGCGGCGCGGCGTGGGCAGCGCGTTGATGCACGCCGTGCTCGGCGCGGCGGATGCACTCGACGAACCGCTGGTGGTGCTGCTCGGCCACCCCGACTACTACCCCCGCTTCGGTTTCCGGCCGGCGGTGGACCTCGGCGTCACCCCGCCCGGACCGTGGGGGCCGCCCTACTTCATGGCCCGCCCGTTGAGCGCCTGGCGGCCGTCGATCCGCGGCGAGTTCCGCTACGCGGCACCGTTCGAGGATCTCTGACCTTCCGCCCGGTGACCGATTGTTGCATTCTGGTTGCCATGGGAGAGGTGCTGCCGATGCCCGGCTTCGGTGACCTGTTCGCCGACACCCGGGGCGACGACCGGACGATGCGGGTCAGCTACCACCCCGACCGGGGCGCCGTGGTGGTGTCCCTGTGGAACGGCACGGTGTGCCGGGGCTCCTTCCGGATGGCGGTCGGCGACGTGCCGAAGCTGCTGTCGCTGCTCGCCGAGATCAGCGCGGCCGCGGCGCCCCGGCCGCACCGGGGCGGCCCGGCCACCGGCGACGGCGCCCACGCGACGGCGGTGGTGCCCGCCCCGAGCCCCGCCTCCGTCGAGCAGACCGGCGAGATCGCCGGCCCGGCGCACCGCGCGGCGCTGCCGGTCGTCCCGGCGCCACGGGTCGCCTAGGGTGCGCTCGGTGCCGTCGACCGGGCCGGGCGGCCCCGGCTTCCCTGGGAGCGCCTGATGGTCCAGCCGACGTACCCGATCCGCACCGCACGGCTCATCCTGCGCCCGGTCACGCTGGACGACCTCGACGATGTGTACGCCTACCAGCGCCGGCCCGACGTCGTCCGCTGGATGCTCGGGGCCGAGCCGCGTACCCGTGAGCAGTCGCGGGCGTCGGTGGTCGCCATGGCGGGCGAGGACGCGCTGCGCGCGGAGGGTGACTGCCTGACGCTCGCCGTGGCCACCGACGCCGGGATGATCGGGACAGTGGAGCTGGTCTGGCGCAGCCGGCTCGACCGCACCGCCGAACTCGGGTACGTCTTCCACCCCGACCACGGCGGCCGCGGGCTGGCTACGGAAGCCGCCACCGCGATGCTGGACTGGGGATTCAACGAGTTCGGGCTGCACCGGGTCTACGCCCGGTGTCACGCCCGGAACGCCGCGTCCGCCCGCCTGATGACCCGGCTCGGCATGCGCCAGGAGGCGCGCCACGTCGAGAGCTACCTGTTCCGGGGAGAGTGGGCCGACCAACTCGTCTTCGCCGTCCTGGCCGACGAATGGCGCTCGCGCGGCGCGACCGCCGGGTCCCGGGTGGCGCCGTGAAGGCCGGACCGGTCGATGTTCCGGCAGGTCAGTGCCGGATCAGCGACCCCCGTGCGAACATATGTTCGTGTCGTCCGAGGCCACCATCCTGCACGCCGACCTGGACGCGTTCTACGCGTCGGTCGAGCAGCGGGACGACCCGCGCCTGCGCGGCCGGCCGGTGATCGTCGGCGGTGGGGTCGTCCTCGCCGCCAGCTACGAGGCGAAGGCCCGGGGCGTCCGCAGCGCGATGGGCGGCCGGCAGGCCCGCCGGTTGTGCCCGGAGGCGATCGTCGTGGCGCCCCGGATGTCGGCGTACACGGCGGCCAGCCGGGCGGTGTTCGAGATCTTCCGGCAGACCACCCCGCTGGTCGAGGGGCTCTCGGTCGACGAGGCGTTCCTCGACGTGGGCGGCCTGCGCCGGCTGGCCGGGCCGCCGGCCGACATCGCCGGGCGACTGCGCCGCGAGGTGCGCCACCGGGTGGGCCTGCCGATCACGGTGGGCGTGGCCCGGACGAAGTTCCTGGCCAAGGTCGCCAGCGGGGTGGCCAAGCCGGACGGCCTGCTGGTCGTCCCGCCCGACGGTGAGCTGGCCTTCCTGCACCCGTTGCCGGTGGAGCGGCTGTGGGGTGTCGGTCCGGTCACCGCGGCGAAGCTGCGCGAGCGGGGGATCCGCACCGTCGGCCAGGTCGCCCGGCTCGGCGAGGCGACCCTGGTCTCGCTGCTCGGCTCGGGCGCCGGCCGGCACCTGCACGCGCTGGCGCACAACCGCGACCCCCGGCCGGTGCAGGTGGGCCGCCGGCGCGCGTCGATGGGGGCGCAGCACGCCCTCGGCGGCGCGGCGCACTCGCCGGCCGACCTGGACGCCGTCCTCGCCGGTCTGGTCGACCGGGTGACCCGGCGGATGCGCACGGCCACCCGCAGCGGGCGGACGGTGACTCTGCGGCTGCGCTTCGCCGACTACACCCGGGCGACCCGCTCGCACACCCTGCCGAAGCCGACCGCGGACACCCAGTCGCTGCTGGCCGCCGCCCGGGCGTTGCTGCGCGCGGCGCTGCCGGAGATCGACCGGCGCGGCATCACGCTGATCGGCGTCTCGGTGGCCAACCTGGACGGCGGGCACGTACAGCCACCGTTGCCCTTCGAGCGGGACCCGGGCGCGGATCTCGACGCCGCGGTCGACGCGGTGCGGGACCGGTTCGGATCCACCGCGCTCACCCGGGCGGTGCTGCTCGGGCGCGAACCGGGGCCGGAGATGCCGCGCCTGCCGGACTGATCCCGAGGCCACCGGCGCCGCCGAAGCCTGCTGCCGCACGGCGTGCCGCCCGAGCGAAACCACGACTGAACGACGACGAGGTGGTGCTGGCCACCGAGCGGCCGGTGGCCACGAGCCGGGGCGCCGTGTCGGCGGCGCACGCTCGGGTGAGGGTGCCCGGTGATCCGGACGACGAGCCGGTCCGGATCACCGTGGGCCGACCGGCGCTACGACGCGAGTGGCGCCCGGTCGGTGGGCAGTTCGCGCCAGCTCGGCTGGCTGCCCCGCCAGGCGCTGGCCAGGATCGCCGCGGCGGCACGACTGGGGCAGCCCTGCACCCGGGACTTGCCGGAGGCCCCGCCGATCTGCGCCTGGACCTCCCAGCGCTGCCCGTCGGTGCGGATGTACACGTCCCGGCGACCGCGGGGGGTCGGGTCGCCGTTCCACCAATGCTGCTCGAGGTTCACAAGCCGACGGTAGAGCACGCGGCGCATGAGCAGTAGTGGGGGCTGCCGGGATTCCCGCCGGTCGCGGCCCCGCCCCGGGGGCACGAGCCGGCCCGACCCCGCCCGGGCGGCGTCCGCGCCCCGGCACCCCGGGATCGGCGCCGGGGTCGCCGTCTCGGGCGTCGCGTCGTTGAACCGGCGTGTTCGACGGTTTCGAGGAACTGGACGTCGCCACCACGGACAGCACGGTCCACGTCCGCCGGGGTGGCGACGGTCCGCCGGTCCTGCTGCTGCACGGCATGCCGGAGACCCACCTCATGTGGCACCGGGTCGCGCCGCGGCTGGCCGAGCGCCGCACCGTGGTCGCCACCGACCTGCGGGGCTTCGGCGACAGCGGCACCCCGCCGAGCGACGCGGACCACGCCCCGTACGGCATGCGCGCGGTCGCCCGCGAGCAGGTGGAGGTGATGCGGGCCCTGGGGCACGACACCTTCGCGGTGGTCGGGCACGATCGCGGCGGCCGCTGCGCGTACCGGATGGCGCTGGACCGTCCGGACGTCGTCACCCGGCTCGCGGTGCTGGACATCGTGCCCACCGGCGACGCGTTCGGCCGCGCCGACATGGAGTTCAGCCTCGGGTTCTGGCTCTGGTCGTTCCTCGCGGCGCCGGAGCCGGTGCCCGAACGACTCGTCGCCCGGGCCCCGGAGGTGATCGTCGACCACATGCTCGACACGCTGTCCGAGGTGCCCGACGCGTTCCCGGCCGAGGTCCGCGCCGAGTACGTCGCGAAGCTGAGCGACCCGAAGCGGATCCACGCCGTCTGCGAGCAGTACCGCGCCGCCGCCACCCTGGACTACCGGCAGGACCAGGCCGACCGCGGGCAGCGGCGGATCACCTGCCCGGTCCTGGTGCTGTGGAGTCAAGGCGGGCCCGTCGCGGCCTGGTATCAACCGCTGGAGGTGTGGCGGGCGTGGGCCGACGAGGTGACCGGCTGCCCGGTGCCGGCCGGTCACTTCCTCCCCGAGGAGGCACCCGACGAGACGGCCCGGCACCTGCTGGCCTTCCTCGGCTAACGCCCGATCCGTCCGGCCGGCACGGCGAGTTCGGCGAACCGGCGCCGGCCCGCCGCGAAGGTGTCCCGCACCGCGAGGCCGGACGCCCCGGCCACGTCGTGCACCGCGACCG
Source organism: Micromonospora sp. R311 (assembly GCF_056780015.1). Taxonomy (NCBI): domain Bacteria; kingdom Bacillati; phylum Actinomycetota; class Actinomycetes; order Micromonosporales; family Micromonosporaceae; genus Micromonospora; species Micromonospora sp. R311. The sequence continues at coordinate 32,377 of NZ_JBSWCE010000023.1, read as the reverse complement.
TGTCCAGCCGGGCCCACCGGAACGCCCCGCCACGGCGCAGCACTCCGTCGGTCGACCGGGACGTCAGCCGGGCGTGCCCGCGCCACAGGCCCGGCCCGGGCGGTTCGAGTTCGACCACCACCGTCCCGGTCGGGTGGGCCAGGGTCCGGCACCGCCGCAGCAGCGCGACCGGGTCGCCACCGATGCCGATGTTGCCGTCCATCAGCAGGACGTGGTGCCACCGGCCCTCCGCGGGGAGGGCGGCGAAGACGCTCCGCCGGATGGCGACCGCGCCGCGGGCCCGGGTGAGCCGTACCGCCTGGGCGGAGACGTCCACGCCGAGCGCGCTGCGTCCGGCGCGGGCCAGCGCGAGGGTGAATCGACCCGGCCCGCAACCCACGTCGAGCGTGGGGCCGTCGCACCGGGCCACCACCGCCGCCGTCGCCGGCTCGGGCGGACCGTGCCACCGGCGTACGGGCAGCGGGGCGCGGCGGCCGTCGCTCTGCTCCAGCCAGTGGCTGCCCGACCGGCGGCGCAGGGCGGCGGCGAAGGCGGCGCCGTCGGGGTCGTCCGGGGCGGTGGCCGGGTCCAGGTCGCGGGTGGGCGGCCCGACGGCGTGCACCGTCACCGGCGGCCGCCGGGCAGCAGCGGGCGCAGCGTCGCCACCTGTCGGGCGAACCGGCTTCCGGTGGCCTCGGCGGCCACCGCCAGCGCGTCCGGCCACTCGTCGACGTCACGCAGCACCGGCAACGGGGCGGGCCGTAGCCCCCGCTCGCCGAGGGCCGCCCGGGTGTGTCGCGCGGTGCGCGCGGTGGACATCGGCACGGTGCGCAGGGCGGCGGCGTGCCGGGGGTCGCGCAGTGCGAGCGCCCACCAGCCGCCGTCGACCGCGCGGCCGAGCGCCGCGTCGGCCGAGGCGAGCCGGCGGACCGCGGCGTGCAGCCGGGCGGGGGTCAGCTGCGGGGTGTCCATGCCGATCTGCACCACGGGGTGTCCCGGAAAGGACGCCGCCACGTCCGCGTGGGCGTTGGCCAGCCGGTCGCCCAGCCCGCCGCCCCGCTGGGCGAGCACGGTCCAGCCGGCCAGCGCCGCCGCCAGGTCGGCGCCGTGCTCGGCGTCGTCCAGCCGGCCGGACAGGGCCAGCACGGGGATCGCGCCGGGCACGGCGCGGACCGCGTCGAGGGTGTCCAGCAGGGCCGCCGCGGCGATCCGGGCCGCCTGGGCCGGGGTCGCCGGCGGCGCCAGCCGGGTCTTCACCGCGCCCGGCACCGGCGCCTTGGCCATCACCAGCAGCACGGTCATCGCGGCCGGCCCACGGTACGCAGCACGCCGGCGAAGTCGCGGGTGGCGCGCAGGGTGCCGCGTACCGAGCCGGAGACCTTGGAGCGGGTGCCGACGGCGCGCGGGGCGTAGCGCACGTCCAGCTCGTGGATGCGCCAGCCGGCGGCGGCGGCACGGATCAGCAGTTCGAGCGGGTAGCCGAAGGCCCGGTCGGCGACGCCGAGGGCGAGCAGCGCGTCCCGGCGGGCGGCGCGGATCGGGCTGAGGTCGCGCAGCGGCACGCCCCGCTGCCGCAGCAGCGCCGCGATCAGGGCGGTGCCGGCGCGGGCGTGCCACGGCCACGCCCCGGCCGAGACCGGCCGGCGCCGTCCCACGCTCAGGTCGGCCACCCCGTCGGCCACCGGCGCGACCAGGGCGGGCAGCTCGCCGGGGTCGAAGGAACCGTCGGCGTCGAGCACGCAGACCAGCTCCGCCTCGGCCGCCTCCAGCCCGGCGTGCACCGCGGCGCCGTAGCCGCGGCGGGGCTCGTGCACCACCCGGGCGCCGTACCGGGCCGCCACCTCCGGGGAGCCGTCCCGCGAGCCGTTGTCCACCACGATCGCCCGGTATCCCGGCGGGAGCGCGGTGAGCACACCGGGCAGGGCGGCCGCCTCGTCCAAACAGGGCAGCACCACGTCGATCCGTGTCGGCATACCGCCGACGCTAGGACGCCATCCGGACCGTGGTGGGCAGATCGGGCCTTACGGATCTGTTACCACCGGAACGGTTCTTACCGGACGGTGACATTCCGGCCGTTCGCCTGTCACCGGTCCGTTGGACGCCGTACCGTCCGGTCGGCATGAGAACGACCACGAGGCCGCCGCCCGACGCGCCCGGGCGGGCGCCGACCCGCCGGTGGCGCGGCGACCTGACCGTGCTCGGCGTCGAGGCGGCGCTGCTGGTCCTCGCCGTGGCGGTCGGCGCGCTCCTCAACGCCCGCGACGCGGGCCTGTACGCCGACGCCGCGCCGCTCTACGCGACCTGGCGCCCGCACCTCGGTTGGGGTACGCCGGTCGCGGTGCTGGTGGCCGTCGCGGTGGTCGGGTCCGGGGTGCGGTGGACGGCGGTCGCCCGCTGGGGCCCGCTGCTCGGCGCCGCCTGGCTGGCGTCGACGGCCTGGACGCTGGCGCTGGCGCTGGTCGACGGCTGGTCGGCCGGGCTCACCGAGCGGCTCACCCCGCAGGCGGAGTACCTGCACGAGGTGCCCGGGATCCGGGACGTCCCCGCCATGCTGGCCGGGTTCACCGGACGGATCCTGGACTTCCAGCCCGACTCGTGGTCCACCCACACCGCCGGGCACCCGCCCGGCGCGCTGCTGTTCTTCGTCGGGCTGGACCGGGTCGGCCTCGGCGGCGGCACCGCCGCCGCGCTGGCCTGCGTGCTGGTCGGCACGAGCGTCACCGTCTCCGTGCCGGTGGCGCTGCGGGCGCTCGGCGCCGAGCCGGCCGCCCGTGCGGTGCTGCCGTTCCTGGTGCTGCTGCCGGGCGCGGTGTGGGTGGGCGCCTCGGCCGACGGCGTCTTCACCGGCGTGGTCGCCGCCGGCCTGGCCCTGCTGGCGGTCCGCGGCCGGCTGGCGCCCGCCGCCGGTGGACTGCTGCTCGGCTGCGCGCTGTACCTGTCGTACGGCTTCGTCCTGGTCGGCCTGCTGGCGCTGGCGGTGCTGGCGCTGCGGCCGGCGGGCCGGGTCGCCGCCCTGGCCGTCGGGCTGGCCGGGGTGGCGGCGGTGGTGGCCGGGTTCACCGTGGCCGGCTTCTGGTGGTGGGACGGCTACCGGCTCGTGGTGGAGCGCTACTACCAGGGGTGGGCGGCCGAGCGGCCGTACGGCTACTGGGTCTGGGCGAACCTGGCGGCGCTGCTGCTCTGCGCCGGACCCGCGGTCGGGCCGGCGCTGCGCCGGGCGGCGCGGGCCGCCGCGGTGGCGGTCCGGCCCGCGCTGCGCCGCGCCGGGCTCCGGCCCGCCGTGCGGGCGGTCGCCGCCCGGCCGACCGTGCTGCTGCCGCTGACCGCGGCGGTCGTGGTGCTCGCCGCGGACCTGTCCGGGTTGAGCAAGGCGGAGGTGGAGCGGATCTGGCTGCCGTTCGCGGTCTGGCTGCTGGTCGCCACCGCGCACCTGCCGGCCGCGAGCCGCCGGTGGTGGCTGGCCGGGCAGGCGGCGACCGCGCTCGCGGTCAACCACCTGCTCTGGACGGTCTCCTGACCGGTCCGGTCGACGGGTGGGCGCTCAGGCGGGCAGGGCCGCCGGCTCGCGCAGCGGGTCGGTGGCGAACGCCGCCACCCCGGCGGCGAACCGGACCCGCGCGGTGTAGCCGAGCAGATCGGCCGCGCGGGCCGGGTCGGCGACCACGTGCCGCACGTCGGCCGGGCGGGCGCCGCCGACGACCACCGGCGCCGGTCCGCCCATCGCCGCGGCGAGGGTGGCGGCCAGGTCGCCGACGGTGCGTGGCTCACCGGAGCAGACGTTGACGGCCACCAGGGGCTGCGGTGGCGGCGTGGCGAGCGCGAGCAGGTTGGCCCGCGCCACGTCGGTGACGTGGACGAAGTCCCGCCGCTGCCGGCCGTCCTCCAGCACCGTGGGGGGCCGCCCGTCGGCCAGCGCGGACCGGAAGAGCGAGGCCACCCCGGCGTACGGGGTGTCGCGGGGCATCCGGGGCCCGTAGACGTTGTGGTACCGCAGCGCCCACACCTGCCCGCCGGTCTGCCGCGCCCAGGCTCCGGCCAGGTGCTCCTGGGCCAGCTTGCTGGCCGCGTACGTGCTCTGCGGCTCCAGCGGCGCGTCCTCGGGCACCAGCAGCGGGGTCAGGGTGGTGGCGCAGCGCGCGCACGTCGGGTCGTAACGGCCGGCGGCCAGGTCGGCGGCGCGTCGCGGGGCGGGGCGGACGACGCCGTGGCGGGGGCACTCGTAGCGCCCCTCGCCGTAGACGACCATCGAGCTGGCCAGCACCAGGCGGCGCACCCCGGCGCGGTGCATGGCGGCGAGCAGCACCGCCGTGCCGTAGTCGTTGTGACTGGCGTACGCCGGGGCGTCGGACGGGTCGAGCCCGTGCCCGACCATCGCCGCCTGGTGGCAGACCGCGTCGACCCCGGGCAGCAACCGGTCGAGCAGGTCGGGGTCGCGGACGTCGCCGACCACCGGGTCGTGCCGCCGCGACCACCCGGGCAGGTCGGCGCCGTGCGCCTGGGGCAACAGCGCGTCCAGCGCCAAGACCTCGTGCCCTGAGTCGGCGAGCAGGTCGGCGACCTGCGACCCGATGAACCCGGCCGCGCCGGTGACCAGTACCCGCATGCGCCTCAGGGTAGGTCGGCCGGAGGCCGCGGCGGGCCGGGTCGGCGCGGCCGTAAGGAGCTCGCAACATCGTCCCGCCCGCGGCCGGTTCGGTAAGGCTCCCGTAATCGGGCAACCGGGGCTCGACCGCGATCGCCCCCTCTAGCCTGCGGGAGTGAGCACCGACAGCAGCTCTCCGGACGGGCCGGCCGAGCCCGACCGGGTCGGGTACGGCTGGCCCCGGCGGTGGTGGCGCTTCCTGGCCGAGCACCCGCCGCCCGGCGCGTCGACGGCGAACCGCCGCTGGCGCAGCCCGCTGCGCGGACCCTGGCTCACCGCCGTGTTCGGCGCGGTGCTGCTGGTGACCCTGCCTCTGGTGATCATCACCGGGCTGCTCGACTACCTCGCCTACAGCCCGCAGTTCGGCCAGGCCTTCCCGCGCGACGTGGGGTGGCTGCGGCTGCCGCAGTTCGACTGGCCGACCCGCCCGTCCTGGCTGTTCCGGCTCACCCAGGGGCTGCACGTGACGCTCGGGATCATGCTGATCCCGGTGGTGCTGGCGAAGCTCTGGTCGGTGATCCCGAAGCTGTTCGACTGGCCGCCGGCCCGCTCCGTCGCGCAGATGCTGGAACGGCTGTCGCTGCTCCTGCTGGTCGGCGGCATCCTGTTCCAGATCGCCACCGGGCTCCTGAACATCCAGTACGCGTACCTGTTCGGATTCGACTTCTACACCGCCCACTACTTCGGCGCCTGGGTGTTCACCGCCGCCCTGGTCGCGCACGTGGGGCTGAAGCTGCCGCGGCTGGTCTCCGCGCTGCGGTCCCGCCCGCCGCGGCGCGAGCTGACCACCTCCCGCGCCGCCACCCACCCGGAGCCGCCGGACCCGGACCGGCTCGTGCCCGCCCACCCCGGGCCGGCCACGATCAGTCGTCGCGGCGCCCTCGGCCTGGTCGGCGGCCTGTCCCTGCTGCTGGGGGCGCTCACCGTCGGTCAGAGCCTCGACGGGGCGTGGCGACGCACCGCCCTGTTGCTGCCCCGCGGGCGGGAGCCCGGTGCGGGGCCGAACGGCTTCCCGGTCAACCGCACGGCCGTCGCCGCCGGCGTCCGCGCCGCCGACACCGGGGAACGGTGGCGGGTGACCCTGCGGGCCGGCGGGCGGACCCTCGCGCTGGACCGCGCCGCGTTGCTGGCGATGACCCAGCACACCGCCCGCCTGCCGATCGCCTGCGTGGAGGGCTGGTCGACGCTGCAGACCTGGACCGGCGTGCGCCTGCGCGATCTCGCCGCGCTGGTCGGGGCGGGCGACCTCACCTCGGCCCGGGTGCGCTCGCTGGAGCGGGCGGGACTGTTCAACCAGGCGACCCTGCAGGCCAACCAGGTGCTGGACGGCGACTCGCTGCTCGCGCTGACGGTCAACGGGGCCGACCTCTCCCCCGACCACGGCTACCCGGCGCGGATCATCGTCCCCGCGCTGCCGGGGGTGCACTGCACCAAGTGGGTCAGCGAGATCGAGTTCCGGGCGCGTACCGATGGCTGAGGTGCGGTCCCGGTTCCGCGCGGCGTACGGCGCCGGCGGGCGGCACCTGCTGCTGATGGCGACCGCCTTCGCGGTCACCGGATGGGTGGCGCTCCGGCTGGCCGGCGAGTCGACCGCCGGGCGCATGCTGGTCTGGTTCGTCGGCGCCGTGGTGGCCCACGACCTGGTCCTGTTCCCGGTCTACGCGCTGGCCGACCGGGTGCTGCGGCGCGCCGCTCGCCCCCCGGCGGCCGGGCCGTCGCTGGTGAACCACGTCCGGGTGCCGGCCCTGGCCGCCGCGCTGCTGTTCCTCGTCCACCTGCCCGGCATCCTCCGGCAGGGCCGGCCGACCTACCTCGCCGCCACCGGCCAGGACCAGCAGCCCTTCCTCGGCCGCTGGCTGCTGGTCAGCGGCGTTCTCTTCCTGGCCAGCGGCGCCGGGTACGCGCTGCGCCGGCTCCGCGCGCGACGCCGCTGACCCGGGCCCCGTCGCTGTCGGCGCAGGCTGGTGCCGGTTGCACCGGTGCGCGGGCGCACGGTCGTCGTGGGTCCCGTCCGGCGTCGCCGCCGCGCACCGGCGGTAAAGCGTCGGACGGTGCTGCCATGATGCCGGCCACACCGAGACGAGGAGTAGCGCGGATGGCCACGGTGACGGTCCGGGACGAGACCGCGACAGGGAAAGCGATCGACTGCTGGCCGATGCCGGGCCTGCCCGACCGGATCACCGCCCGGGAGCTGGTCCGGCTGCGGGTCCGCGAGGAGGTGGCCCGGTTCAACGCGAACCGTCCCGAGCACTTCCGTGGGCTGGTGCAGCCGACCGACACGGAGGCGACGTTGAACGGCTACCGGGTCGGCCGCGACCGGCGCCTGGACTGGGAGAACCAGGCGGACGCGGCCTGCGCGGCGTTCGCCCGCAACGGCTTCGTGCTGCTGGTCGGTGACCACCAGGTCGACGACCTGGACGAGGAGATCGACCTGCGCGCCGACCCGGACGTGGCGTTCGTGCGGCTGGTGCCGCTGGTGGGCGGCTGAGGTGGGCGGCTGGCAGACCCTGCTGCCCGACCTGACCGCGTCGGAGCGGACGCAGGTGGAAACCGGGCTGGCCGAGGCCGGCGCGCGGATCCAGGAGGTGCTCCGCCGGGCGTCCGCTTACTGCTGGGGACCGGTCACCCGGATCCCGGAGTGGCCGTCGGTGATGGCCTGGTCGGCGCCGGAGCGTCGACTCGCCGCGCTCGCCCTGCACCGGTCGGTCACGATCGCGTCGAGCCCGCTCGGGTTGAACTCCGCGCTGCGCGCTCTCGCCGACGGTGACCTGCGCTGGCGACGGGCGGACCTGCTCTGGTGCCTGCACACGATCGCCGATGGCGAGGCCTGGGACAACGGAGTCCACCTGGAACTGCCGACGGTGATCGCCGTCAGCCTGCCCCCGGCGGACCTGGTCGACCTGGCACCGGCGCTGTCCGGGCTGCTCACCGAGCTCACGAACGACCCCTTCGTGGCCCGGGAGCCGCGGCGTCGGGCCGTCCAGCTGATCGGTGGGGCGGTCGACCGCGCGGTCGACCGGCGGGTGCCGTACTGGCTGCTGCACGACGGCGACGCGTTCGGCCCCCGGGTCCGCGCCGAACTGGGCCAGGTGCTCGCCGCGCCGGGTGTGGCGGAGCTGCTGGTGCACTGCGCCGCACTGACCCGGCCCGGTCCGTCGGCGACCTGGCTGCGCCGGCTCGACGGGCACCTCGCGAACGCACCGGACGGTCCCGGTGTCGTTCGCGCGGTCCTGGAGATCTTCGTCGCGCACGGCCGGTCCGTGCACGAGGACACCGATCCGCTGCTGCGCGGGCTGGTGTGGGCGCTGTCACGGGCCCGCGACGACGCCGCGACCGACCTGTTGGCGCGGGTGACCGCCGTCGCGGCGGCGGCGCCCCGGGACGCCCCCGGCTACCCGCACGCCCAGCGGACGGCGATCGCCGCCGTGCGGGTGCTGGCCGAGCGCCGGGGCGAGGCGCCGGTGCGGACCCTGGCCCGGCTGGCCGTGACGGTGAAGAACAAGGCGGTGCAGAGCCGGGTCCGCACGGCGCTGACCCAGCTCGGCGCGTTGCGCGGGTGGTCGTTCAGCGAGGTGATGGAGCTGGCGGTCGACGACCACGGGCTCGACCGCGACGGGCGCCGGCGCCGCCGGGTGGGGGCGTACGACGCGACGGTCGAGGTGGTGGGCGAGAAGGTCCGGCTGACCTTCGCCCGGGACGGCCAGCCGTTGAAGGGCGTCCCCACCGCGGTCAAGCAGGAGCACGCGGACCAGCTCAGGCAGTTGCGGGAGCTGGTCAAGAGCGTCGGCGCGACGTTGACGGCAGAGCGCCAGCGGGTCGAGGGGTTGTTGTCCGAGGAGCGCACCTGGGCGTACCCGGACTGGGTGTCCCGGTTCCTGGAGCACCCGGTCACCGGGACCTACGGGCGGCGGCTGCTCTGGGAGACCAGGACCGACGGGCGGCGGTGGGCGGCCGGCCTGCCCCGGCGCGACGCCGACGGTTGGGCGGTGGTGGGCCTCGACGGCCGGCCCGTGCGCGGCGACGAGGTCCGGCTGTGGCATCCGATCCGGGCGGCGGTGCCCGAGGTCGCGGCGTGGCGTGGGCACGTCCTCGCCACCGGGCTGCGGCAGCCGTTCAAGCAGGCGTTCCGGGAGGTCTACCTGCTCACCCCGGCCGAGGAGGAGACCCGCGTCTACTCCAACCGGTTCGCCGCCCACATCCTGCGCTACCGGCAGGCGAACGCGCTCATGCGGGTTCGTGGTTGGCAGGCCGGCTACCTCGGCTACTGGGACGGCGGGTACGAGAGCGAGGCGACCAAGCTGTTCGGTGGCGGCCTGTGGCAGGCGTCCTTCCACCACCAGCTGGTGGAGGAGGTGGACGGACGCGGCTACGAGGTCCGGTACTGCTCGACGGACCAGGTGCGCTTCGCGCGGCGCGACGGGGCGACCTGGCAGCCGGTACCGGTCGTCGAGGTGCCACCGATGGTGTTCACCGAGGCGATGCGCGACGTGGACCTGTTCGTCGGGGTCACCTCCATCGCCGCGGACCCGCAGTGGGCCGACCGTGGCGAGGACCGGTTCCACGCGTACTGGCAGCGCAGCGTCGTGGCCGAGCTGACCCCGTCGGCGGAGATCCGCCGGGACGCGCTGGCCCGGCTGCTGCCGCGGATGCGGATCGCCGACCGGGTGGAGCTGTCCGAGCGCTACCTGCACGTCCGGGGCAACCTCCGCAGCTACCGGATACACCTCGGCTCCGGCAACATCCTGATCGACCCGAACGACGCCTACCTGTGCATCGTCCCGGCGCGGGGCGGCACCGGCCGGCTTCACCTGCCGTTCGAGGACGACCCGATGCTGTCCATGATCCTGTCCAAGGCGATCATGCTGGCCGCCGACGACACCATCACCGACCCCACCGTGCTCCGGCAACTCGGCGTCGTGACGGGCGACTGAGGACTTCGCCGCGCTCGCCGCCGGCGCCGGCCACCCGGAGGTGCTCGCCGAAGCGGACGTCACCCTCGCCGACCTCTCCGCCGGGCGGTGGGAGGTCGTCCTCGTCGCGCCGGGCGACGACCATCGCGGTCGCGGCGGTGGTGTTGAATGTAGACACCCGTACGGAGGTGTGCTGTGAGCGAGCTTCTGCTGTCGATCCAACCGCGACCGTCGACGCCCGCCGAGCGGGTGGACGAGTTCGCCCGCCAGCTGGCGGACGACCTGCGCACGGTGCCGGGGCTGCGAATCGCGCACGCCCAGTCGGCGACCGACGGACACGGCAAGTCGCAACAGGCGTGGGAGCTGGGGATGCTGGCGGTGGGCGGCCTCTTCTCGGCCGCCAGCCTGCGCGCCCTCGCGTACGTCGCCGTCGCCTACGCCGACCGGGTCAAGGCGCGGTCGATCACGTTGCGCAGCGGCGACAACGAGTTGGTGATCACCGGATCGACCCGGGTCGACGCGCGCCTCGTCACCGAGCTGACGCAGCTCCTCGGCGGCACACCGGCGGCCACCGCCGAGCTGCCGGCCCAGCCGGAGCGGCGGCCGGTGGCCGGCCAGCACGGTGGCGGCGCCGCCGGGAGCTGACCCGTGGGAGAGCGCCGTGCCCTGCTGATCGCCAACGACCGCTACATCGACGAGTCCCTGACCGACCTCTACGCGCCCCGGGAAGAGGCGCGTGACCTGCTGAGCCTGCTGGCCGACGCGGACGTGGGCGCCTTCGACCAGACCGTGCTGCTGGAGAACGAGTCGAAGAGTTCGATCGAGCGGGCGATCGAGTCGATGCTCCGGGCGGCCGGCCCGGAGGACCTGGTCCTGCTCTACTTCTCCGGGCACGGGGTGCGCAGCAGCAAGCGTGGGCGGCTCTACCTCGCGGTCGCCAACACCGAGGTGGACCACCTCTCCTCGACGGCGGTGTCCGCGTCCTTCGTCCGGGAACTGCTCGACGAGTCCGACGCCGCCAGCTCGGTGATCCTGCTCGACTGCTGTTACAGCGGCGCCTTCGAGGGGCACGGCCTGAAGACGACCGACGACCTGGCCATCGACGGTGAACTGCGCACCGGCTACGGCCGCTACGTCATCACCGCCACCAACTCGGTGGAGCGGGCCGACGACGGCCGGCCGGCCTCCGAGACCACGTCGCGGCTCCGCTCGGCGTTCACCGAGACCATCATCCAGGGGTTGAGCACCGGCGCGGCCGACATCACCGGGCAGGGCCGGATCACCCCCGACGACCTGTGGCGGTACGTGCGGCTGGAACTGCCGAAGCGCACCTCCTCCCAGTCGCCGTGCCAGTTCGGGCAGGCGAGCGACGAGGTGCACATCGCGCTGTCCCGGGAGGGGCACCACCGCCAGCGGCGCCGGCGGGACCAACGCGAACCGCGACTCGGCGACCTGCTGGGCCCGCTGGAACCCGGCGGGGACGTGAAGCTCTGCGCCACCGACTGGCGGCGACGAGGGCTGTTGAAGGTGCCGATCGGCCAGGCCCAGCGGATCGACCAGCCGGCCGGCGAGCTGGTCTGGCTCGACCTGGCCGCCTCGGAAGGGCACCTGCTCGTCGTCGGCCGGACCGGCACCGGCAAGACGACGCTGTTGTGCTCCCTCATCGCCGGGCTGGCGCTCACCCACTCCGACCGCGAGGTCGCCTTCTACTGCCTGGAGTCGGGCGGGAACCTGCTCGGGCCGATGCGGCGGCTGCCGCACGTCCGCGCGGTCGTCGGCGACGACGAGGTGGGTGAGGTCCGGGCGCTGCTCGACCTGCTGGAACAGGAGGTCCTCGACCGCAAGCAGCTGTTCCGGCGGCACGAGCTGGAGTCGCCGGCGAGCCTGCGGGCCTGGCGCGCCGGCGTCGAGGCCAACCCCTATCCGGACGTGTTCCTGGTCGTCGACCGGTGGCAGGACTTCGCGACGCTGCTGCCCGACTTCTCCCCGCGGGTGGTGGACCTCGCGAACAAGGGGCTGGGCTACGGGCTCCACGTCGTGGTGCTCGAACGCAGCTGGCGGGTCATCCCGGAGGAGTTGCTGGAGCTGCCCCAGGCCCGGATCGAGACCCGGCTGTCGCAGCCGCACGAGTCGCGGGTCAACCCGGACCAGGCCGCCCGGCTGCCGATGAACGTGCCGGGCTGGGCCGTCTACGGCCGGCGCACCTTCCGGGTGGCGCTGCCCGACCTCACCGTCAGCGGGAGCGACCCGGAGGCGGAGATCGAGAGCGAGGGCCGGCCGTCGGGCGGGGCGCGGGCGATGGTGTCGGTGATCGCGGAGGCGTGGGGGATGCCCCGGGTCGACGCCGGGCGGGTCGACGCCCGCCCCGACGCGACCAAGGCGCCCGACGAGCCGTTGGCCGTCCTCGACATCCCGGACTACGCCGCGCTGTGGAGCTTCGCGGGGCACCGGACACCGCTCGGACCGGACTACCTGCGGGTGCCGATCGGCGTCGACGACGGGGGCGCCCGGGTGCTGCTCGACCTGAAGGAGTCGGCACAGGACGGGATGGGCCCGCACGGGCTGCTCGTCGGCGCGACCGGCTCGGGCAAGAGCGAGCTGCTCCGTACGATCGTCCTGGCGCTCGCGGCGCGGCACTCGTCGGCCGACCTCAACCTCGTCCTGATCGACTTCAAGGGCGGCGCCACCTTCGGTTCCCTGGCGGGGCTGCCGCACACCAGCGCGGTCATCACCAACCTCGCGGACCAGCTGTCCCTGGTCGAGCGGACGCGCGAGGCGCTCGCCGGCGAGGTGGTCCGGCGCCAGGAGCTGCTGCGGACGGCCGGCAACTACGTCTCCCGGCTGGACTACGAGCGGGCCCGGGACGCCGGCGCGCCGCTGGCGCCGATGCCCAGCCTGCTGATCATCTGTGACGAGTTCAGCGAGCTGCTCGCCGCGCAGCCCGACTTCATCGACCTCTTCGTGATGATCGGCCGGCTGGGCCGGTCGCTCGGCGTGCACCTGCTGCTGGCCAGCCAGCGCCTCGAGGAGGGCAAGCTGCGCGGGCTGGACACCCACCTGTCGTACCGGATCGGGCTGCGCACCTTCTCCGCGTTCGAGAGCCGCACCGTGCTCGGCGTGCCGGACGCGTACGAGCTGCCCAACGCTCCCGGCCACGGCTACCTGAAGACAGGCGCCACGATGACCCGGTTCCGGGCCACGTACGTCTCCGGGCCGCCGGCCCTCACCGGCGCCGACGCCGGTGCGACGGTGCCCCCGGAACTCGCCGGTCGCAGCCTGCTCCACGTCGTGGTGCACCAGTTGCGCGACGGCGGGCCGCCCGCGCACCAGATCTGGCTGCCGCCGCTGGCCGAGCCGCCCACCCTGGACGAGTTGCTGCCGCTGACCCGGGACCCGGAGCGCGGCCTCACGTCGGCCGTCGGCGCCGGATCGCTGACCGCGCCGGTCGGCGTCGTGGACCGGCCGTACGAGCAACGCCGCGACCCGTTGCTGGTCGAACTCGCCGGGGCCGGCGGCAACGTGGCCGTCGTCGGCGCCTCGCTCAGCGGCAAGAGCACCATGCTGCGTTCCCTGATCGCCTCGCTGGCACTGACCCACACCCCGCGCGAGGTGCAGTTCTTCTGCCTCGACTTCGGCGGCGGCGCGCTGCGCAGCCTCGCCGCGCTGCCGCACGTCTCCGGGGTGGCCGGCCGGCGCGACACCGAGGCGGTACGCCGCACGGTCGCCGAGGTGGTGGCGCTGCTCGACGGGCGGGAGACCCGCTTCACCGAGCAGGCTGTCGAGTCCATGGCCAGCTACCGTCAGCGGCGCGCGGCCGGCGAGTTCGCCGACGACCCGTTCGGCGACGTCTTCCTCGTCGTGGACGGCTGGAACATCCTGCGCCAGGAGTACGCCGAACTCGAGGAGAGCGTCACGCTGCTCGCCCAGCGCGGGCTCCAGTACGGCGTGCACGTGGTGCTCACCGCCATCCGCTGGTCGGAACTGCGGCTCAGCATGCGTGACCTGCTCGGCACCAAGCTGGAACTGCGGCTCGGTGATCCCAGCGAGTCGGAGTTCCAGCGGCGGATCGCGGCGAACGTCCCGGAGGCGTCGCCGGGACGCGGCCTGACCCGGGACCGGCTGCACTTCCTCACCGCCCTGTCCCGCGTCGACGGCAGGCACGGCGTCGACGACCTGGCCGAGGCGACGGCCGCGCTGGCGGACCAGGTCGCCGAGGCCTGGCGGGGCCCGTCCGCACCGCCGGTGCGGATGCTGCCGCGCCGCCTCGCCCTGGTCGAGCTGAACGAGGTGAGCGACCCGTCCGCCGCGGGCCTGCCGATCGGCGTCGACGAGGCCTCGCTCGCGCCGGTCTACCTCGACCTGGACAGCGACCCGCACCTGACCGTGTTCGGCGACGCGGAGTGCGGCAAGAGCAACCTGCTCCGGCTGGTCGCCCAGCAGCTGGTGGCACGCCGCACGCCGGCGCAGGCGCGGCTGGTGGTCGCCGACTACCGCCGGAGCCTGCTCGGCGCCGTGCCCACCGAGCACCTCCTCGAGTACGCGCCGTCCAACCAGGGCTTCGCCCAGGCGCTCGCCTCGATCCGGGAGGCCATGACGAACCGGCTGCCCGGCCCGGACGTCACGACGGAACAGCTGCGGAACCGCAGCTGGTGGCGGGGGCCGGAACTGTTCATCCTGGTGGACGACTACGACCTGGTGGCGTCGGCCGGCAACAACCCGCTCAGCGTGCTGCACGACCTGCTGCCCCAGGCCCGCGACATCGGCCTGCACCTGATCCTCGCCCGCCGGGTCGGCGGCCTCGCCCGGGCGCTCTACGAGCCGGTGCTCCAGCGGCTGCGCGAGCTGGACTCACCCGGACTGCTGATGTCGGGCAACCGCGAGGAGGGGCAGGTGCTGGGCAACCTCCGGCCGCAACCGATGCCACCCGGCCGCGGCACGCTGGTACGCCGTCGCGACGGCGCCCGGCTCATCCAGACCGCCCTCGCCGAGCCCTGACCTCCCCGGCGCCCCCGCGGGCGTCAGCGGGGCGAGGACGTCGGCCGTGCGGGCCGCGCCGAGCCTGGTCAGGCGCGCCCGATCCGCGTCGAGCCAGCTCTGCCTGCGCACGGTCGCCTCCCGCCACCGTCGCCGTGGCGGCTACCTCAACCCGGCCTGGGAGACCGTCGTGCAGCACCAGGCGAGAGCCTGGTCGAGCTAGCGGCGACGACCCGCTTTCCGCCGGGCCGCAGCGCCCGCGCCGCAACGGTCAGACGGCGGTCGCCCGGGTCACCTTCCAGTCGCCGTCGACCCGCTCCAGGGTGAGCACGACCCGGTTCTGGTCCACCTTCTCGCCGGCCGTGGTGACGTTGCGCCGGTACTGGTTCAGGTAGACCAGCAGTTCCACCCGGTCCGCGTCGGCGCTGACCACGCCGGTCGAGGTCACCTCCGCCAGGACCACCGCCTGCTGCTTGGTGGCGGTCTCCTTCAGCGTCGCCGTGGTCTGCGCGTACTCCTCGGCGAAGGCGCCGGTGGTGAAGGTCCGGGCGTTCGCCACGCTGTCGTCGAAGGTCCGGTAGTCGTAGGAGAAGATGGCCTTGGCGGCCGCCGGGGCGGTGGCGAGCGCCTGCCGGACCGCGGTGTCCCGCCGGTCGGCGGCACGGTCGGCGTACCAACCGGCGGTCGCGACGCCGGCCGCCAGCAGGATCGCCGCGACCAGCGCCGGGACCAGCCGAACCCGGCCGGGCCGCAGCCGCGCGAGGCGGCCGGGCCGCGGCAGACGGGCGGGGATGCGCATGGGTCCTCCTCGGGGACGTCGGGGCGGCGTCGGGGTCATCCGACGAACTGCAGGCGGGCCACGAGCCACTCGCCGGAGTCCCGGTCGCGGACCATGTCCACCTGGATCCGGTAGTGCGACGGCCGGCCCTCGGGCGCCTTGGCGTTCTTCACGGTGGCGTCGACGGCCACGATGACCACGGCCCGGTTCCGGTCACCGGAGACCAGGCCGGCCCGCAGCACGGCGCCCCGCGAGTCGACCTTGTTCTCCACCACCGCGGCGCGGACCTGCGCCTGGCCCCGGGTGAACTCGTCCTTGAACTCGCCGGTCGCCCCGGCGACGATCCGTTGCAGGTCCCGGTCGACGCTGGCCGCGCTGACCGAGACGAAGTTGACGCTGGCCTGCCGGGCCGCGGCCAGCGCCGCCTGGCGGGCCTCCTCGACGGCGTGCGCGGTGTACCAGCGGTGCCCGTAGAAGCTGGCCGCGGCCAGGGTGGCGGCGAGCAGCACCACGAGCAGGCCGACGAGCGTACGACGGCGGGCCTGGGCGGCACGTTCGGCGCCGGCCGGGCGGGGACGGTCGTCGGCGGCCGGCGGGTCGTCGGCGCGCGCCGGGTCGTCCAGCGCGGTCAGGTCGTCGGCGTCGTCCGGGTCGGTCACGGGCTCCTGGTCCAGCCGCTCCAGCACCGCCTCGATCGGCGATTCCGCGCGGGACACGGGACGGCTGACCAGCCGGCGCTGGGCGGGCCGGCCGGGGACGCCGGCCTTGGCTCCCTTGATCACTTTCAGTGTGCGGTCCCTGCGGGTCTGCACGGGCACCTCCTCCGGTCTGCCGGTCACGGGGTCACCCCGGCGAGCAGCAACTGCTTCCACGACTGGTCTCCGGCCGTCCGGTACTGGCCGCCGGTGGCACCGAACTGCAACGGCCGCCCGTCGGAGCCGAGCACCAGGCCGGTCGCCGGGTCGTAACCCGGCCCGGAGGCGCCGGCGGGCGGGGGGCTTGCGGCGGGGGCCGGATCGGCGCCGCCGGGGCGCGGCGCGTTCGGGGCGCCCCGGACACCGGCACCGGCCGCCCGGTCCTGCGCGGTGCACTGCCGGCTGCCGCCCCGGTACACGCAGGACGGCGGGTTGTTGAGGTTGAGCACCAGGCCGAGGTGGGCGGTGCCGTCGCCCGGGGTGACGGTGAAACCCCCGGCGACGGCGATCGGATACACCACGAGCAGGTGCTCGATGCCGGGCAGCCGCCGCGCGGCGATGCCGTTGACGGTCACCAGGTTGCCCAGCAGGGTGCCGATGGTCGGCTCGAGCCCGCGCAGCAGCGCGACCGCCTCGGTCGCGGCGGGCGGCCCGGCGGCGAGGAGGCGCCGCAGGTCGGGGTCCGCGGCCCGGACGCTGGCGGCCAGCTCGGCCAGGCCCCGCGCCCACCGGCGCAACGCCTCCGCCGACTCGGCCTGGGTGGTCAGCACGGTGCGGCCGTCGTGGATCAGGGCGAGCGTCTCGGGCAGCGCCGCGGTGGCGTCGGTGAGCAGCGCGTCCCCGGCGTCGAGGATCCGGGCGAGCGCTTCCTCGTTGCCGTGGAACGCGGTGCCGAGTTCGGTGATCAGCACGGCCAGGTCCTCGGGGCCGACCGACCGGACCAGCGCGTCCAGGTTGGTCAGCAGCACCTCGGGGGCGAGCGGAACCCCGGTGCGGTCGGCCGGGATCACCGACCCGTCGCGCAGGTAGGGGCCGTCGTCGCGGTCCGGTCGCAGGTCGAGGTACTGCTCGCCGACGGCGGAGCGCTGCGCCACCACCGCCCGCAGCTCGGTGGGCACCCGGACGTCCCGGTCGATCCGCAGGTCGGCGCGGACCCCGTCGCCGCGCAGGGTGACCGCGGTGACCCGGCCGACGGGCACTCCCCGGTAGGTGACCGGGGCGTTGGGGAAGAGTCCACCGGCGCGGGCGAGGTCGACGTGCACCACGTAGCCGCCGCCGAACAGCCGGTCGCCGAGGCCGACGTAGCGGACCCCGACGTAGCCGACGCCGAGCAGGCTCACCAGCACGAACGCGATGACCTGGAGTTTCACGGTACGCGTGATCATGGCAGCAGCCCGCCTCCGAGGATGTCGGTCAGGTCGCCGACGGCGCCGGTGATCGCGCCGGTCACCGGCAGAATGCAGTCGGCGGAGAGGATCGTGCCGGCCGGCAGTTCGGTGCCTTCGGGGAAGGCGGTGCCGGGCGGCACGATCCCCTTGGGCAGGAGCAGCCCGCCGACGGGCACGGCCGAGCCGGGCTTGAGCAGCACGCAGCCCTTCGGCAGCAGGCACTCCTTCGGCGGCGTCCAGGTCGCCGGGAAGTTCTTCAGATCCGGCAGGCAGTCCAGCAGCGGCAGCTTCGGCCCGGACCCGGCACCCGGGCGGGGTCCGGGGCGCGACCCACCCGCCGCGGGCGGTCCGGCCGCGCCGGGGGCAGGCCTACCGGCGGCCGGCCGGGCCGGCGCGGGAGCCGCGGCCACCAGGTTGGCCAGGATCGCGGCGGCGTCCAGGTCGGCGGTGACGGAGAGGTTGACGAAGTCCCCCACGATCGCGCCGGTCACGTTCGGCGGGAACGGGTACGACAGCATGAAGTCCAGCGACTTCGGCAGGTCGTCCCCGGCGCGGACCAGCTGCTCCAGGATCGGTTTCAACGCCCGCAGGCTGGCCAGGGTGTCGTCCCGGCTGCGGTTGACCACCCGGGTGCCGACCCGGCCGAGTTCGCCGAGCGCGGTCAGCGCGCTGGTCAGCTGGGCGCGCTGGCGGGCCAGCACGGTCACGCCGGGGGCGAGCGAGTCGACGGCCTCGCCGACGACCTGCCGCTGCCGGGCGAGCCGGCCGGTCAACCGGTCCAGCGCCTCGACCGCCCGGACGATGTCCGCCTTCTGCCGTTCCAGCCCGCCGACGAACTCGTCGAGCTGGCGCAACGTGTCCCGGACGGCGGGCTCCCGGCCGTCGAGCGCCCGGCCGAGCTCCTGGTTGATGGTGCGCAGCTGGGCCAGGCCGCCGCCGTTGAGCAGCAGCCCCAGGGCGGCGAGCACCTCCTCCACCTCGGCGCCGCGGGTGGTGCGGACCAGCGGGATGACGTCGCCGTCGGCGAGCCGGCCGCGCTGCGGTTCGGTGGTCGGGGCGGCCACCGTGACGTACTTCTCGCCCAGCAGGCTGCTCTGCCGGACGGCCGCGGTGGCGTTGGCGGGCAGCTGGACCTCGCGGTCGATCCGCAGGGTCACCCGGGCGGTCCAGCCGGCGAGGGAGATCTTCTCGACGCTGCCCACGGTGACGTCGTCGACCTTGACGGCGGCCTGCGGCACCAGGTCGAGCACGTCGCGGAACTCGGCGGTGACCCGGTATCCGGGGCCGGCCGGGGCGCCGCCGGGCAGCGGCAGGTCGGTCAGCTCCGGCAGGCCGCAGCCGGCGGGCAGCAGCGCCACGACGAGGGCCGCGGCGAGGGTGCGTCGCATCCGGGCGGTCATGCCGGGCCCCGCAGGATGCCACCGAGGGTGCGGTCCAGGGGCCCGCCGGGGCCGCCCGGCGCCAGGTCGAGGGCCGGCCCACCGGGCTGGGTGGACGGGGGTTCACCCGGGGGGACCGGGCCGGCCGTCGCGGCGCCGGGCGGCAGCTTGAGCAGCTTGCGCAGCTGGTCGGTCATGGGCAGGCCGCGCGCGTGCAGGGTCTGGGCGAGCGCGTGGCAGGTGGCCGGGACCTGTTTCGCGGGCAGCTGGTCGACCAGGAGCGAGCAGGCGAAGCCGGCCGGGTCGTACGGGCCGGTGGCGTTGTCGCGGGTGTCCAGGGTGCCCGACCGGGGGTTGTAGGCCAGTGCGAGGTTGTTCAGCGCCAGCGGCGCGACGTCGAGGATCTCGATGACCGCCTCCTGCTGGCGGACCAGCACGCCGGTGATGTCGGCGAGCGCGGCGACGTCGGCGGTGAGCAGCTGCCGGTTCTGTTTCACGAAGGTGGTGACCTTCTCCAGCGCGACGGCGAGGTTGCGCAGCGCGGCGGAGAGTTCGTCGCGCTCGCCGGCGAGCTGCTCGGCCACGTCGGCCAGCTGCCGCTGGAAGGCGCGGACCTGCTGGTCGCTCTCGGCGAGGGCGGTGGTGAACCGTTGCAGGTTGCCGACCGAGCCGAACAGGTCCTGCCGCCCGTCGGACAGGGTGGACAGCGCCCGGGACAGCCCGTCGAGGGTGTCGCGCAGGTGCTCGCCGTTGCCCTCCAGGTTGGCCCGGCCGGTGGCGACGAGGTCCGACAGGGCGCCGTCGGCGTTGGCCCCGTCCGGGCCGAGGGCGCGGTTGAAGTCGTCCAGCGCCCGGTAGATGTCGTCGATCTCCATCGGGGCCGCGGTGCGGTCCACCGGGATGGCGGCATCGTCGGGGAGCGTGGCGCCGCCGGCGTACGCGGGGGTGAGCTGGACGTACCGGTCGCTGACCACGCTGGGCGGGACGATCACCGCCTGCGCGTCGGCCGGCACGTCGACGCCCGGGTCGTAGCGCATGGCCACCTCGACGGTGCGGCCCCGCGGGGTCACCGCGACCACCTCGCCGACGCGGACGCCGAGGACCCGGACGTCGGAGCCGGGGTGCACGCCGACGGCGCGGGTGAAGTGGGCGGTCACCCGCCGCTGGGGCGGCTCGTGCCGGGCGACCACCACGGCGGCGGCGACGGCGGTGAGCAGGACGGTGGCGGCGGCGACCGGCCGGCGCCAGCGCCGGGCGGCCATCAGCGGCCGCCCGTGGGCACGTACGGCTGCACCAGCCCGTGCACGTAGGAGTCGAACCAGCGGCCGTTGCCGACCACGTTCGCGAACGCGGTGACGAACGGCGCCATCTTCGCGATGCTCTGCTCCAGGTTGTCGCGGTTGCGTTGCAGCACGGCGATGACCTCCCGCAGCTGCCGCAGGGCGGGGTTGAGCTTGGCCCGGTTGTCGTCGACCAGTCCGGACAGCTGGGTGGCGAGATCGTTGGTGCCGACAAGCAGCTTGTGGATGGCGTCGCGGCGGCGGCTCACCTCGGCCAGCAGCGCCTCGCCGTCGGTCACCAGCTTGCGGAACTCCTCGTCCCGGGTGGCGAGCACCCCGGTGACCTCCCGGGCCCGGGTCAGCAGCGAGCGCAGTTCCGCGTCGCGGTCGGCGACGGTACGGGAGAGCCGGGACAGCCCGCCGAGCGCGGAGTCGACGCTGGCGGGGGTGTCGGCGAAGGTCTCCGACAGGGTGGCGAACGCGGCGGCGAGCTGGTCGGTGTCCACCTTGTCGAGGGTGTCGGCGAGCCCGGTGACCGCCTGGACCACGTCGAACGGGGCGGCGGTGCGGTCGAGCGGGATCTGTGCGCCCTCGGGCAGCCGCCCGGCTCCGGCCGGCGCCAGGGCCAGGTACTTCTGGCCGAGCACGGTCTTGATCCGGATGGTCGCGCCGGTCCGGTCGCCGAGGCGTACGCCGTCGTCGTCGAGGCGGAACCGGACCCGCACGTACGACCGGCCGTCGCGGGCGAGCTCGACGGCGGTGACCTTGCCGACGCGCACCCCGGCGACCCGCACCTCGTTGCCGACGGCGAGGCCGCTGGCGTCGGTGAAGGCCGCCTGGTAGGCCCGACCGGTGAACGCGGCGAGCCGGTCGAGCTGGAAGGCGCCGAGCAGCGCGGCGACGATCACGGTCAACCCGACCACGCCGGTGACGACGGGGTTGCGTTCACGGAACGGTTTCATCGGCTGCCTCCGGTGGCGCACCGGGCGGCCGGCGCGCTGAACGTGACGGGGTTGAGGGTCTGGCCGGCGGTCGACACCCGGCCGTCGAAGTCGCAGAGGTAGAAGTTGAACCAGGAGCCGTACGAGGCGACCCGGGTCAGCGAGTCGTAGCGCTCCGGCAGCCGGCCGAGCGTGCTGTCGATGACGGCGGAGTTGCGGTTGAGCGTGCCGGCGAGCTGGTCCAGCGCGCGGATGTCCGCGGCGAGCGGCGGCCGGGCCTGACCCACCAGGGACGAGGTGGCCTCGGTGAGGTCGCCGAGGTTGACCAGCGCCTCGCCGATGGCGGTCCGGTCGGCGGCCAACCCGGAGACGAACTCCTGCAGTTGGGTGATCGTCCGGTCGAGGTCGCGGTCCCGGGTGGCCAGGGTGGTCAGGACGCTGTTCAGGTTGGTCACCACGCGCCCGATGACCGCGTCCCGGTCGGCGAGGGTGTTGGTCAGCGAGGCGGTGCGTCGTAGCAGGCTGGCGACGGTGCCGCCCTCGCCCTGGAGCACCTGGATGATCTCGTAGGCGAGCTTGTTGACGTCCTCCGGGCGCAGCGCGGTGAACAGCGGCCGGAAGCCGTTGAACAGCACGGTCAGGTCCAGCGCCGGGGTGGTCTGCGCGATCGGGATGAGCCCGTCCGGCCGCAGCGGCCGCCCCTCCCCCGGTCCTTCGGTCAGCGCGACGTAGCGCTGACCGACCAGGTTGCGGTAGCGGATCGCGGCCCGGACGCTGGTGGCGACCGGCACGTCGGCGGTGACGGTGAAGGTCACCTCGGCGACGGTGTCGTCGACCACCCGGATGTCCTCGACCCGGCCGACCCGGACGCCGGCGATGCGGACGTCGTCGCCCGGCAGCAGCCCGGTGACGTCGGTGAACCGCGCGCGGTAGCTGACGCCGCCGGCCGGGAAGGCGCCCAGGGTCTGGGCGAGCAGCCCGGTCAGCAGCAGCGTCACCGCGGCGAAGATGAGCAGCTTGACCAGCGGGGAGACGGTCCGGGCGGTCATCGGGCGTTCACCACCGCTCCGCGCAGCAGCGGCCCCCAGAGCAGCACCGCGATGTCGGGCACCTCCGCCGGCAGGGTGCCGGTGAGGGCGCCGACCAGCGGCTTCACCAGGGCCCGTTCCTGTGTGGTGGCGGCCTGACCCATGGCCGGGGTGGTGCCGGCGGCCGGGGTGGGCAGGCCGACCGGCAGGGTGACCCGGGGCCGGCCGCCGGCGTAGTCGTAGCCGTCGTCGACCGGCTTCTCCGGCGCCGGTCGGGCCGGTCGGGGCAGGCCGTGGCAGTGCGGCCCGTCGTCCGCGCCGTAGACCGGCTCGTCGCGCCCGCGTTCGTACCGGCCGCCGTCGCGGGTGACCTCCAGGGTGATCCGCATCCGCCCGCCCGCGAACACCTCCTCGACCCGGGGTTGCAGGGCCACCAGGCCGCTCATCAGGCACGGGTACTCGGGGGCGTAGGCGGCGAGCAGTTCGAGCACCGGCCGGCTCACCGCGCCGAGCCGGATGAGCTGGTCGTCGTGCCGGTCGAGGAAGCCGCGGGCGACGTCGGCGGCGTCCGTGGTGTCGGCGAGGAACGCCGCCAGCTGGGTCCGCTGGTCGGTGACGGTCCGGGCGGTGACGCTGACGTCGCGCAGCAGCGCGAGCAGGTCCGGCAGCGCCGCGTCGTAGCTGTCCAGCACCACGGCCAGGGCGCGCACGTCTGCGGCGATCGCCGGCATCGCCGGGTTGAGCTGCCGGAGGTACGCGTCGAGCCGGGCCAGGTTGGCGCCGAGTTGGTCGCCGCGGCCCTCCAGCGCGGTGGCCAGCGCGCCCAGCGTGGTGGCCAGCTGGTCGGGTCGGATCGCCTGTAGCAGCGGCAGCGCCTCGTCGAGCACCCGCTCCAGTTCCACCGCGGTGCGGCTGCGGTCCTGGCTGATCACCGCGCCGTCGCGGATCGGCCCGGCGGTGCTGGCCGCCGGCGGGACGAGTTCGACGTAGCGTTCGCCGAAGAGCGTCTTGGGCAGCAGGCGCGCGGTCACGTCGGCCGGGATGCGGGCGGCGCTCGCCGGGTCGAGGGCCAGCCGCAGGATCGCGCCGTCGCCGGTGCTGCGTACCGAGCGGACGTCGCCGACGAGGACGCCGCGTACCTTGACGTCCGCGCCGTCGCCGAGTTGCAGGCCGGCGCGGTCGGCCTGCAGGGTGACCCAGGCGACCGGGGTGAAGGCCTTCTGGTACTGCAGGACGGCGGCGGTCAGCGCCGCGGTCAGCACGGCGACGAAGACGATGCCGAGGATGCGATGCCTCATGGTCACCCCGCGATCCGGACGGTGGTCGTGGCGCCCCAGATGGCCAGCGACAGGAAGAAGTCGACGATGTTGACGGCGACGATGGCCAGCCGGACGGCGCGGCCGACCGCGACGCCGACGCCGGCCGGACCGCCGCTGGCGGTGTAGCCGTACCAGCAGTGCACCAGCATCACGATCACGCTGAAGACCAGCACCTTGCCGAACGACCACAGCACGTCCACCGGCGGCAGGAACAGGTGGAAGTAGTAGTCGTAGGTGCCGGCCGACAGCCCGAAGTAGAAGACGGCGATGGCGCGGGTGGCCAGGTAGCTGGAGAGCAGCCCGACCACGTACAGCGGGATCACCGCGATGAACCCGGCGATCATGCGGGTGGTGACCAGGAACGGCAGCGACGGCACGCCCATCACCTCCAGGGCGTCGACCTCCTCGGAGATCCGCATGGCGCCCAGCTGGGCGGTGAACCCGCATCCCACGGTGGCCGACAGCGCCAGCGCCGCCACCAGCGGGGAGATCTCCCGGGTGTTGAAGTACGCGGAGATGAACCCGGTGAAGGCGCTGCTGCCGATCTGGTTGAGCGCCTGGTAGCCCTGCAGGCCGACCTCGGTGCCGGTGAAGAAGGTCAGGAAGCAGATGACGCCGACGGTGCCGCCGAGCACCGCCAGCGCCCCGGAGCCGAAGCTGACCTCGGCGAGCAGCCGCACCACCTCGCGCTTGTAGCGGCGCACGGTGCGCGGCGCCCAACCGAAGGCCCGCAGGTAGAAGGCGAGCTGTCCGCCCAGGTCGTCGAGCTGTCGCAGCACCGGCACGTCAGCTTCCCTTCTGCGGTACGACCTGGAAGTACACGGCCGTGACGAGGAAGTTCAGCGCAAACAGCAGCATGAAGGTGATGACCACGCTCTGGTTGACCGCGTCACCGACGCCCTTCGGGCCGCCCCGGGCGTGCATCCCCTGGTAGGACGCGACCAGGGCCGCGGTGGCGCCGAACAGCAGTGCCTTGACCTCGCCCACCAGCAGGTCGGGCAGCTGCCCGAGGGCCTGGAAGCTGGCCAGGTACGCGCCGGGGGTGCCGCCCTGCATGACCACGTTGAACAGGTAGCCCCCGGTGACGCCGACGACGCTGACCAGCCCGTTGAGCAGGACGGCGACCAGCATCGAGGCGAGCACCCGGGGCACCACGAGGCGGTGGATCGGGTCGATGCCCAGTACCTGCATCGCGTCGAGTTCCTCGCGGATCTTGCGGGAGCCCAGGTCGGCGCAGATGGCCGAACCGCCGGCCCCGGCGATGATCAGCGCGGTGACGATCGGCCCGGCCTCGCGGACCACGGCGAGCACCGACGCGGCGCCGGTGAACGACTGGGCGCCGAGCTGCCGGACCAGCGAGCCGAGTTGCAGGGCGATGACCGCGCCGAACGGGATCGAGACGAGGGCGGCCGGCAGGATCGACACCGAGCTGATGAACCAGGCCTGCTGGACGAACTCGCGCACCTGCACCGGCCGGCGGGGCAGCGCCCGCAGCGTGTCGAGGCAGAAGGCGAAGAAGTGGCCGGACCGGCGGACCGCGGCCAGCGGGGCGGTCATCCGCGCACCTCCCCGGGGGCGACCAGGTCGGCCGCCGGCTGGTCCGCGAAGGACCCGGGCGGTGGGGTGACGCCGTGCTCGCGGCACCACTGTCCGGGCGGGCGTTCGGCCCGCCGGGGCCGGCCGTCGGAGGGCTGCAACTGGGTCGGGATGGGCGGCAGCGGCGGCAGCTCCACGCCGGCCCGCGCCTCGGCCTCCAGTTCCTCGGCGTCCTTCTCCTCGGCCATCCCGATCGGCCCGATCCGCTGGGCGTTGAGGAACTGCCGGACCACGGGTTCGGTGCTGGACAGCAGCATCTCCCGGGGGCCGAACATGGCCAGGTGCCCGTGGTAGATCAGGCCGATGTTGTCCGGCACCGTCCGGGCGGTGTTGATGTCGTGGGTGACGATCAGGAACGTCGCCTCGGTGCGCTGGTTCAGGTCGATGATCAGCTGGTTGAGGTACGCGGTGCGCACCGGGTCGAGCCCGGAGTCCGGCTCGTCGAAGAGGATGATCTCCGGGTCCAGGACGAGCGCGCGGGCCAGGCCGGCGCGTTTGCGCATCCCGCCGGAGATCTCCCCGGGCAGCTTCCGTTCGGCGCCGGTCAGGCCGACCATGTCCAGCTTCTCGGCGACCACCGCGCGGATCTGCGCCTCGCTCTTGCGGGTGTGCTCGCGCAGCGGGAAGGCGACGTTGTCGTAGATGGTCATCGAGCCGAACAGGGCGCCGTCCTGGAACAGCACGCCGAACAGCTTGCGGACCTCGTACAGCGCCCGTTCGGAGAGCCGGGGCAGGTTGTGTCCGGAGATCCAGATGTCGCCGCGGTCCGGGCGGAGCAGCCCCACCAGGGTCTTGAGGAACACCGACTTGCCGGTGCCCGACGGGCCCAGCAGCACCGAGATCTCGCCGGCCGGCAGCGTCAGGCTGACGTCGGACCAGACCGGCTGCCCGCCGAAGGACTTGGTCAGTCCCTGCACGGCCACCTCGACTCCCACTCGGTCCCCTCCCCCTTGGTGCTGTTACTTCGGACATCGCTGCGGCCCGGCCGGGCGCAACAGATCTCTCACGATTTCTTTGCGGTACGGGAGAGCTACTCGCGGTGAGCTAGGCAAATGCCGGCCGGCTCGCTACCGTGCCCGTTAACCGGCCGGTAACGAAGGTGTCCCGCGACGCGATGACCACAACGATCGATCCCGAGCTCGTCCGGCGGGCCGCCCAGGGCGATTCGAGGGCCATGGCGGCCCTGCTCACCGACGTGCGCCCCGGGCTGGTGCGCTACTGCCGGGCCCGGCTGGGGCGCATCGGCGGCGCGTACACCACGGCCGACGACATCGCGCAGGAGATCTGCCTGGCCGTGCTGCGGGCGCTGCCCCGCTACCGCGACCAGGGCGTGCCGTTCTCCGCGTTCGTCTACGCCGTCGCCGGGCACAAGGTGGCCGACGCGCAGCGGTTGGCGGCCCGGGCCGCCGCGGTCACCACGGCCGCCGACACCCCGATGGACACGCCGGACGCCGAGCCCGGCCCGGAGCAGCAGGCCGTGGCCACCGACCTCGCCCGCCGCCTGTCGGCGTTGTTGGGCCGCCTGCCGGACGCGCAGCGGGAGATCGTCGTCCTCCGGGTGGCGGTCGGCCTCACCGCCGAGGAGGTCGGGGCCATCGTGGGCATGTCCGCGGCCGCGGTCCGGGTGGCCCAGTCCCGCGCCCTGGCCCGCCTCCGTACCCTGGCAGGCGACACACTCGACGAGGTGGCGGCATGACCGAGCACAGGCCCGACGGGGCCGAGGAACTGGACCTGGCGACCATCGCCCGGGACGACCAGTTCCTCGACGCGCTCGGCCGGGGCGAGCCGGCGCCGGCCGGCGACGACCTCGCCGCGATGCTCGCCGCCTGGCGCGCCGACCTCGACGACGACGGCGAGCCGGTCCTCCGGCCCGCCGTCGAGCTCCCACCGGCGCCGCCGGCACCCCGGCCGGCGGCGGTCGGGCGACGCGTCCTGCGCCTCGCGGCCGCCGTGATCGTCCTCGTGGCCATCGCGACCGGGCTCGGTGTCGGCAGCCGGAACGCCGGGCCGAGCAGCCCGCTCTGGTCGTTGACGAAGGTGCTCTACCCGGAACAGGCGCAGGTGCGCTCCGTCGAGGATGTCATCGACCGCGCTCGGGCCGCGCTCTCCGCCGGTCAGCCGACGGAGGCCGCGCGGCTGATCGAGCAGGCGCGCGACGACCTCACCGCCGTCGACGACCCGGCGGTGGTCACCCGGCTGCGGGCGGAACTCGACGCGCTGCACCGCGACCTGCTGGCCGCGCTGCCGCCGCCGGCCGCGCCCGCCACGGCCCTACCGACGCCGAGGGCTCCGGCCGGTGACGGGTCCGCCGCGCCGCCCCGTCCCACTCCCACCGGCACGCCGCCACGGCCGTCCCCACCGGCCGCCGACCAGCCCACCCTGCCGCGGATCCTCCCGTCGTTGCCGCCCCTCCTGCCCACGGGGGGCCTGCCGACGCTGCTGCCGTCCCTGCCCGGGCTGCCGCTGCCCACCGCCCCGCTGGGCTGAGCACGAATCATCCGCCTTCGGCGGCTGTCGATTTCCCGTGTGTCGGAACGTGTCCGAACGCTCACGGTTCGGCACAATCGGAGCTGCCCGGAAGAGGACTCCTCGGAGGTGCCCGTGGTGCGGCGTCGCGGCCGGCTCGCTCGGACGGTGCTGCGTGGGCTGCTGCTGGTCGGTGGCGCCCTCGGCGCGTGGGGCGGCTACGACTCGCTCTCCGCCGACGCCGCGCACGCCGCCGCGGCCGCCCGCCCCTGCCTGCTCGGCGAGCTGCTGGACGGTGTGGGCGAGCTCCTCGGCGCCCCCGTCTCCTGCTCCCCGCCCACCGACGACGCGAGCGACGCTGCCGACGCCGGGGCGGCGCCCCGGCCCGGCACGCCGCGGCCACCGGCGCGTACCGGGCCGGACGTCCCGGCGGCCACGGGCGAGCGGCCGGCGAAGCCCGCCGCACCGGTACGCCGCGGGACGGGCACCCCCGCCCGGGACGCGGCACCGGCGGTGGAGCCGGCCGCCGAGCCGGCCACGCCGGTGACCCGTCGAGGCGGGGACGCCGCGCGGCCGGTCGAACGGAAGCCGCCGACGGCAGGTCCACTCGAACCGGTCGGCACCGCCGTCCGCCCGCTCACCCGGCCGGTCGCGGCATCCCTGGCTCCGGTGCTCGGTCCGGCGAAGCCGGTCGTGGCGGCGCTGGGCCCGGTGCTCGACCTGGCCGAGCCGGTCGTGGCGACGCTGACCCCGGTGCTCGACCTGGCCGACCCGGTGGTGGCGACGCTGACCCCGGTGCTCGACCTGGCCGAGCCGGTGGTGGCGGCGCTGACCCCGGTGCTCGACGTCGTGCAGCCGATCGTCGGCGGGCCCGCCGCTCCCCCGATTCCGCCCGAGGGCGCCGGCGGCGTCCGTTCACCGGCGTCCGCACGCGTGTCGACCACCACCGCGGCGGCCACGAACGCCCACGCCGCCCCCGCTCCGCCCGTCACCCGGGACGCCTGGTCGTCCGCGCCGACGTGGCGGCCGGCCGGCGGCGGTGAGGCGGCGGACGGCGCCGCCGGAGCGGGCCACCGGCCCCCGGCCGGCGACCCGGGCCGCACCCACCACGGGACGCCCGTCGGATGCGGCAGTTCGGCCGGCAACGGCGTCGCCGGCGGCTGGACCGGCACCGCGGACGGCGCGCTGCCCGGGGCCTGGCACCCGGACCTGACGGCACCGGGCGGCCACCCGCCCCGCTGCGACGGGTTCACCGGCCGCTCCGGCCGACCGGACACCAGGCCCGCCTGACCTGACGCCCCAGCGCACCGGACAGCCACGACGACCGCTGCGTCGGGGCGATCCACGCCCCCACCGGCGCCCGCCCCGCATCGTGATCGTCGTTGTCCCGCCGCACTTCGTCGGCCACGGCGTCGGCACCGCCCGGTTGGCGGCCTGAATCCGGGCCGGCGGGCACCGACCCGAGCCGATCCGACCGAACCCGGCCGGCGCCCAGCTGCCGGGCCCGGTCCCGGGAACGTCACCACCCCGAATGCCAGCGACTCCGGCCGGCGCTCCGGTCCCCGCCACCAGCGGGAACCGGACCCACCGGACCCGCATGCTCAGCCCCGCACACCTGTTGGAAGGAGAGCTTGTGAAGAAGACCCTGCCGGTCGGACGCGCCCGCTGGTGCGACGTCGCCGACATCGTCGAGCTCGTCGTGGGGGCGCTCGCCACGAGCGCCACCGGCGCCTGGCTCGTGCCCGACACCCATCGTCGCCGTATCGTGCTCAGCGCCGTCACCCGGATCTGGACCGAGCACGCGCTGCTCTTCGGCGAGGCGTACCTCGCCAGCGACCGCTCCGCCGCCGCCGTCTGGTTCCACCGCTACGGCCCGATCCCGCCGCCGCCCGGCTACGGCGAGCGCCTCGCCGTCGCCTGCGGCGACTACCTCGAGCGGTTCCTCCGCCTCGACGAGGTGCTGGCCGCCCGCCGGCCCGCCGGTCCCCACAACCACCTGGCGTTCTTCGCGGTCGCACCGCGGCCACCCCGCGCCAACCACGCCCGCGCGCTGCTCGCCACCAGCCACGCCTGGATGGACTCCAACTCGCTGCCGGCGTACACCGAGGCGACGACCCTCGCCGACCGGGACCTCTACACCCGGCACGGCTACGTCGCCCACGGGTCCTTTCCGCTCCCCGACGGCACCACCGCCTACCCGATGTGGCGCCGGCCGTGACGCCCGGCGGGATCCGCCGCCCCGCCGGTACGTCACCGCCGATCACCGCGGCGGTGCGCCCACCGCTGCCAACGTCGCCAGCGCGCGCCGTAGCGCCCCGGCCCGTGCCACCGGAGTGCGCGCCTTGAGCAGCGGCAGGAACACCGCGTACCGGTCGCTGCGGCCGAGGGCCTGGTAGGCCGCGCCGGCCCGGTCGTTCGCCGCGAGCGCCGCGGCCAGGTCGTCGGGCACGGCCGCGGTGCGTTGCGGGGCGTACGCCGTCGCCCAGCGGCCGTCGGCCTTCGCCGCCGCGACCTGGGCCCGGCCGGCGGGGCGCATCCGGCCGGCCGCCTCGAGCGCGGCGACGCGCTCGACGTTGACCCGGGACCACGGGCTGCCCGGCCGGCGGGGCGAGTAGCGCTGCAGGTAGTGCGTGGCGTCCAGGCGGCGACGGTGGCTGTCGATCCACCCGTGGCAGATGGCCACGTCCCCGGCCTCGGTCGCGGTCATCGTGGCCGCGCCGCCGCCCTTGCGCGCGATGGCCAGCCAGACCGCGGGCCGCGTCGCGCCGTACGCGGTGAGCCAGCGGTCCCACTCGTCGACGTCGGCACAGCGGATGATCTCGATGTCGTCCACCATCAGGCCTTCCCGGCGACGATCTCGACGTAGTGCGGGTTGTACATGACGCCGAGCAGGTTGCCGAACGGGTCGACCACGGTGGCGGTGACGAAGCCCGAGCCGCGGTCCTGCGGCGGCTCGTGCTCGGTGGCGCCCATGGCGAGCAGCCGCGCGAGCATGGCGTGCACGTCGTCGACGTGCCAGTACAGGACGACGCCGCCCGGACCGGCGGCCGCGCCCGACGGCCGGTAGCGGCTGTCGACGAGGCCGAGCTCGTCCTGGTGGTCGCCGAGCCGCCATTCCGCGTAGCCGTCGCGCAGGAAGTACGGCTCGAAGCCGATCAGTTCGGTGTACCAGGCTCTGGCCGCCGGCCAGTCCCTGGCCCAGTAGCTGACGTTGGCCATGCCCCGCAGTCTCGGTGTGTCGGTCATGACCCCACGCTAGGAGGGGTTGCGGAACATCTGGTTCCTCAACCTGACGGAGAATCGGGGAATGTTGGAAACCTCGGCGCGGCTGCTGCGCCTGCTCTCCCTGCTGCAACAGCGGCGGGACTGGCCCGGCGCGGAGCTGGCGCAACGACTGCGGGTCACCACCCGCACGGTGCGCAACGACGTCGACCGGCTGCGGCAGCTCGGCTACCACGTGCGGTCGACCACCGGGCCGGCGGGCGGCTACCGGCTCGGCGCCGGCACCGCGCTGCCGCCGCTGCTGCTCGACGACGACGAAGCCGTCGCGGTCGCGGTGGGACTCCGCGCCGCCGCGGCCGGCACGGTCACCGGCATCGAGGACGCGTCGCTGCGCGCACTGACCAAACTGGAACGGACGCTGCCGGGGCGGCTGCGCCCGCGGGTCGACGCGCTGCGCGGGGCGACGGTGTCGGCGGCCGGCGGCGGGCCGACGGTCGACGCCGACACGCTCACCGCGATCGCGGCGGCCGCGCACAGCCACGAACGGCTCCGGTTCACCTACGCCGGCCACGACGGGCAGGCCAGCGAGCGCGACGTCGAGCCGCACACCCTCGTCTACACCGGCCGCCGCTGGTACCTGCTGGCCTGGGACACCGACCGCCGGGACTGGCGCACCTTCCGCGCGGACCGGGTGCGTCCGCTGCCGCCGACCGGGCCACGCTTCGTGCCGCGTGAGCCGCCCGGCGGCGACGCCGCGGCGCACGTGCTGCGCGGCGTCCGGTCCGCGGTCTGGACCTACCAGGCGCGGATCCGCCTGCACGCACCCGCCGCGGTGGTGGCCGAACGCAGCACCACCACGTCGGGTCAGATCATCCCGCTCGACGACGCCACCTGCGAACTGGTCACCGGCACCGACTCGCTGACCGACCTGGCCACCTACCTGGCCAAGTTCGACGTGCCGTTCACCGTGCTGGAGCCGCCCGAGCTGCGAACGGTGCTGCGCGAACTGGCCGCCCGGTACCTGGCCGCCGCCGGCTGAGACGCGCCCCCGGGCCCGCCCGTTTGCCGCGCCGGCGAGCGGGTAGACGCCGCTGTCCACGCAGAGAGAGGCCCGGCAGGTGGAGAACAGCGAGTTCATCGACTCGGTGGCGCGACGCTTGCGCACCTCACCGGAGCAGGCGACCGCCATCACGCGCGCCACGCTCACGACCCTGGCCGAACGGATCGACGGGGGCGAGGCGCGGGATCTGTCCGCCCGGCTCCCGGAGGGGCTGCGCGCGTACGCCTTCGCGCCGCGGGACAAGGCCCAGCGGTTCGGACTGGACGTGTTCGTCCAGCAGGTCAGTGGCCGGGCCGAGGTGGACGGGGACCTCGCCAGGGCCGGCATGCGCGCGGTCTTCGACACCCTCCGGGAGGCCATCCCGCCCGGCGAGTACGACGACGTCATCACCCACCTGCCGGCCGAGTTCTGGGACGTCACCGACTCGGCGGGGCGGTACGACGGGGAGACCCGCCGCGGCTGACCCGTCGCGTTCCGGGCGCACAGGACCGCTGCAACCGCCAGTCGTCCCTCGGCTCAGCGGAGCTTGGGGTCGAGGGCCTCGCGGACCGCCTCACCGAGCATCACGAAGCTCAGCACGGCGGTGACAAGGAACGCGGCGGGGAAGAAGAGCAGATACGGCGAGACGCGGATGTACTGCTGCGCCTCGCTGATCATGATGCCCCAGGACACCACCGGGGTCTTCAGGCCGACGCCCAGGAAGGACAGCGTGGCCTCGGC
>NZ_JBSWCE010000022.1:0-133191 GCF_056780015.1 Micromonospora sp. R311 | reverse complement strand
GAGCTCCGCTTCCTGCATGTCAGGGGCCGTATCGAGGCACTTGCCTACCAGCCCACACGCCTAACTTCACGGCGTTGACCTTTAGGCCGTGGGGGTTGCCGGTGTGGAAGGAGCGCATCCGCTCGTACGGGCCGCCGCCGGCCTCACCAATCTTGATGTAGGGGCCGCTGGCGACGAAGTACACGCCGGCATAGCAGTGCTCCAGGCCGGGGTCGCCGAAGTCGCCGAAGACTTCCTGGCTGGCTTCGATCATGGCTTCTTTCGGGTCGCCAAGGGTGCCGTACCTGCGGATCTTTTGTCGGTATCGGCCGACTAGCCGCTGCCGGCCCCGGTATTCGTCGTAGGTGGTCATCGCTTGCGATTCTGCCTGGCAGCGCGGGTCGTGGCCAGGCCGGTCTGCGCGGTGGCCATCTCGATGCAGAGCCGTCCGTGTTCGGCGTGGTCGGCCAGTTCGGTACGCAGCCGGTCGGTGTCGGCGGCCGCGGCGCCGGCTTGCTCGGCAGCGAGCTGGGCGCGGACGGTGGCGAGATCGTGTCCGACTGCCGTCACGGGCTGACCGGCCGGGCAGAGCCGGTCCAGTGCGGCGGCGTCCGGCAGGAAGTCGGCGGGGACGCTGCTGTTCTGGAGGACAGCGATCTCCCGTTCCCACACCTCGCGGCGGCGGCTGCCCAGCGTGAGCAGCCCCAGAAGTTGCCCGGCGCTGGCGGGTTCCACTCGGGCATAAGCGAGTGCCTCCTCCGCCGCGGTGTTGAGGTCGAGCCAGGCGGAGCGGTACGGGAAGGGCCGGTCGCCGTCGTACACCCGGGCGGGCGGGGCCGGCTGGATGGCGGGGCCGAGAATGCCGCGAGCAGTGAGCCGGCCGTCGGCGGCCAGTTGCACCGCGACTGCAGCCGCATGCAGCATCGCCTCCTGGACCGGCCATGTCAGGTACTCGTACGGCTGCCAGACCTTCAGCCCGGCCCGGGCCGGGTGCCCGGCGGTCTCCCAGATGAGCTCCAGGGTGCTCCCGTCGCGCCGGCCCACCACCGGATCCGGTGGCCGACCGTGCAAGGCGATCGCGACGTTGGCGGTGGCGGCGTCCTCCAGCCGGCAGCCGTGCTCGGCGCAGCTGGTCATCAGTGGTAGCCGGCCTCGAAGCAACGGGTTGTCTCATGAGACACCGGCGAGTCTGGAGAAGGACGGCTGGAGGGGACTCACGTTCCGGGACGTCGAACGGGTACCCATCCAGTCCCAGGCCGGTCGCGACCTGACCCCGTACTTTCCCAACATCACCCCGGC
This sequence comes from Micromonospora sp. R311, assembly GCF_056780015.1. Taxonomy (NCBI): domain Bacteria; kingdom Bacillati; phylum Actinomycetota; class Actinomycetes; order Micromonosporales; family Micromonosporaceae; genus Micromonospora; species Micromonospora sp. R311. The sequence continues at coordinate 131,913 of NZ_JBSWCE010000022.1, read as the reverse complement.
GATCCGGGCGGCCATCCCGCCCGGCGTGGTGCTGGACGGCGAGCTGATCGTCTGGGAGCGAGGCCGGACCAACTTCGCCCAACTCCAGCGACGCGTCACCGCCGGCCGCGCCCTGCTACGCCTGGCCCGCGAGTGCCCCGCCCACTACGTACTGTTCGACCTACTCGCCGACGCCGGCGGCCGGGTGATCCTGGACCTGCCGCTGTCGCAGCGCCGGGCCCGGCTGGAACACCTGCTCGCCGACGCACCGCCCCAGCTCACCCTCACCCCGCAGACGGCCGACATGCGGCAGGTGTCCGACTGGCTGATGCACTGGACCGCCGCGGCGGGCATCGAAGGCGTAGTCAGCAAACGCCTGGGGGGCCGGTACGAGCCAGGCCGGCGCGGCTGGTCGAAGTTCCGCACCCGGATCGTCACCGAAGCCATCGTCGGTGGGGTGACTGGCAGCATCCGCGCTCCGGACACCGCACTGCTCGGGCGGTTCGACCGACGGGGACGGCTACGGTACGCCGGCCGCTCCCACCCCCTGACCGCCGCGCAGGCCGCCGAGCTGGCCGAGTTGCTGGCACCGCCGCGGTGGCCGCGCCGGGGCGAGGCGCACCCGTGGCCGCAGCCGCTGCCCGCGTCATGATCCGGCCAGCTTGACCGGCCCGAACCGCTGCCGTACGTGCAGGTGGAGCCGACCGTGGTGGCGGAGATCGACGCCGACGTGGCGTTCGAACACGGGCGCTGGCGGCATCGGGTGCGGTATGCGCGCCTCCGGGCGGACATGTCGATCTATGACGTGCCGCTACTGCTCGGCGAGGAAGAGGGCTACTTCGGCGACCGGAGGTGAGCGGCCGCGGGCCGCCGTCGCGCCGTAGCGACGACGTCTACCGGGTGGCCCGGGCCGACGACGGGACCGGTCGGGGCTCGTGCTCACTGACGGCCTAGCGGCTGGAGCGCCCACAGCTGATCACTTACGACCCTATTTCTATCTGCAGCAGACGGTGGTCGTTCGACCACCTTCGGTAGAGTGCTAACGCTGATCGTCGCGATGGCCGCGGAGGGGTGCGGGAACGAGTAGACGGGGCGGGGGGTCGCTCACACCGCCGACCGTCCGCCCGCAGTAGACGCCGCCCTGGACCTGCTCACCGGCGTCCTTCAGCCCGATCCTTCAGGTAACACCACCGGCGCCGGAAAGAGCCCGGCAGTAGGGCAATTCCCGGCGTTTTGCCACGCGGTGCCGACCCGCGGCCGGGGCTGGCTCGGTTGGGGACGCAGGTCGCCCGACCGCCGGCCTGCCCCGCCCAGACGGGCATGCCGGAGCCCGTCGCCGATGGCGCCGGCCTTTCCGCTACCGGACCGCGCGGCTGGGAGGTGCTCGCAGCGGTGGGTGAGGCTGTCCGTCCGGTCAGGGAGCCAGTCCGGGCCGGGGTACTCACTCCGGTGAGCGAAGTGCTGCGATCGGTCACCGACCCGGTGCGGGACGGCGTCATCACCCCGGTGGGCCGCTTTTCACTTGAGTCCGGCCGACGAACCCCACATCGGTATGGGCATCGCCGGCCTTTCTGGGCGCTGCAGTCATCCGACCGGTGGCGACGCTCTCCCATCTCGCTCGCCCCGCCCGGGCACCCGGCCGCGTGGCCGGCGGGTGGTCGAGTCCCGTCCGCGCGGCACCGGCGGCCTGTACCCGCATTCTGATTGGCCGTTGACACATGATCCCTGACCTGAGGATTACATGGGGTGGCTCGTCTCCCGGCCGTAGCAAGGGACTTTCAACTCGCTTGGCGGTGGGCCTCCAGGCGAGGACGAGCTGCACAGCTTTGTCAGGGCGTCGAAGTACGCGCAGTGTTCCATTACCTCGTTATCGGTCGCGGTGAGCGAGCCGTAGCCGTCGAGGAACTTGTCGCGTAGGTCGGGGCGGTGGGGCCAGATGCGGGTGGCGAGGCGTACGAGATCGCGGGCAGGGAGGTCGTAGCGGCTGTGCTCGAAGTCGATCAAGCGAACAACGCCGTCGTCGCTGTAGATCATGTTTCTGGGCATGAAGTCCAGGTGGCAAGGCCGGGCCGGCACCGGAGCGAGGTCGCGTAGGGCGCGCATGTGGGCGCGTATCTCGCTTCGGCGGCCGGCCGTGATCTGGTCAGCGGCGCGATGGATCCAGTACTCGGCGCGTTCAGCGAGCCAGGCAGTCCAGTCCGGTTCGAGGCGGGGCGGTCCGGCGGCATGCAGGGTTGCGAGTAGCTGCCCTGCATGCCGGTACGCGTCCTGCTCGGCCCCGGGGTCGAGCTGAAGCTGGGTGAGCGGAACTCCGGGCACGGCGGTCACCACGATGGCGGGCGGGTCGTCGGTTGTGGCGAGCAGTCGAGGTGCTCTGTCGCCGAGCGCCGAGATCCAAGTGCGGTAGCCGTGGACTTCCTGGATGTGGCGTTCCGGGCTGCGATGCACCTTGACGATGACTTCACCGTGGGGGCCGGTCGAGGCGCGTAGTGCGCGGTTGCCGGCGTGGCCGGGATGCCAGGCGACGGGTACTGCGTCGGCGTCGAGGAGGCGCTGGCAGAGCTTCAGGAGAAGGTCGAGGTCAGTCACCGTGGGTTCCCGAGGTGCCGGGTGTCGTTGTGGGTGACGAGCTGCCAAATGGTGCGGCCGAAGCGGTTGGTGGGCCGCTGCCATTGGCTGAGCGAGGCGTGGTTGGTGGCGAAGCCGAGCTGCAGGCAGGCGTTCTGGGGAAGGCCGAGTAGCAGGGTGTGGGCTGCCTCGACGGTTTCGCCGTGAGCGGCGATGAGGATTCGTTCGCCGTCGTGTCTGGCGAGGATCTTCTGGAGGGTGGTCGTTGCCCGTTCGAGGTACTGGTTCCAGGTCTCGGAGCCGTGGGCGTACGGGCGGTCGGGAGCGTGCTGGGGCGGTCCCTGGAAGGCGGTCTTGATATCCGCCCAGGGCTGGCCGTCGGCGTCGCCATGGTCCGGGCCACGGAGTTCGGGTTCGATGGTGGCGGGCAGGTGTAGGGCTCGCGTGATGATCTCGGCGGTTTCGAGCACGCGAAGCCGTGGGGTGGCGTAGAAGGCGGCGTATGGCCGGTGTGAGTGCTCGTCGGCCAGGCGGGCGGCGAGTTGTGCGACCTGATCACGGCCGAGGTGGGTGAGTCCGGTGCAGCCGCGTTCGCCGCCGACGATGCCGGCGGCGTTGCATGCGGCTTCGCCGTGGCGGGCGATGGCGAGTTCGGTGGTGGGGACCATCCGGGGGCTCCTTGCGCTGTGGTCAGCTCCGTGAGAACGGATCGGGCCAGGGCCGGACAGCGGGCCAGGGGTGCCGGTAGCCGTTGCGGCCGACGTAGCGGAGTGTCAGCAGGTGATGCAATTCGGCGAATTGGTGCAGATCAGCGGGACGGCACAAATGGGGTGCCACTGCGATTCGGTAAGCGCCAACGCAGTAGGCGAGTGTCTGTTCGTCGAAGCGGCCGTAGGTCATGGAGCCGGTGACGAGCAGTCCGGCGAGGTCGTAGCCGAAGGGGGCGAGGGTCAGGTCGTCGAAGTCGACGACGGCGACGTCTTCCCCGTCCACGAGGTAGTTCCGGACGTTCGGGTCCTTGTAGAAGGCTGCTGGCAGGCCGGGCCGATCGAGTAGGACACCCAGTGCCGCCGCGTCGACGCCCGCGGCAGCGGCAGCGCGGTGCAGGGCCGCGCGGCGTGGGTTGGCGAAGTCCGGGATCACGAGTCCGGTCGCGGTGGTGTGGGGTTGGTTGAGCCGCGCCGCATGAAGTTCGCGCCCGTGTGCAGCAGCGTGCAGGCGGCCGAGCGTCGCTGCTACCCGGGGCAGGTCAGCGACCGCCGGTGTGTGTCCCGGCAGGCGCTCGAAGATCAGATGCCGAGCGTCGCGCGCCAGTAGGCGCGGTAGGCGTACATCGGCGTCCAGGCTGGTGAGCCAGGCGTGGTGGGCGGCAGCAGCGGCACAACGCTCCGGGTCGTCGTACCACTTGACGAAGGTCCCGCCGCTCATAGCCGTATCGCCAGGGCGAAGCTGACGATGGACCGCGCCGTGTATGGCGGAGCCGGCAGCCGTTGCCGGAGGATCGCGGCGAGGGCGACGGCCCCGCCCGCCGGGGTGATCCGGTATTTCGGTGTGGTGGCGAGGTACTGAGCCAGGTGTGCCGCGTCGGCGAAGCGGAAGACATGTTCCTCACGCCGGACGTCGAGCACGGTCAGGCTGGTAGCGGCGACCTCGCGCAGGTTGCCGCTGTGGAAGCTCTCGTAGAGGCTCGGTCGCCGGCTGGCATCCGGATCGAGACCGGCGGCATGGACGAGATGGTCGAGTTCGGCGTAGCTGTCCAGCGACTTGGTGACCAGGACAGCGGTGCCGCCGGGGCGTAGACAGCGGGCGATCTCCGCGATTGCGGTGGCCGGCGTCGGTGAGTGGTAGAGGCAGAACGCGGCCACCGCCGCGTCAGCTAACCGACTTTGCAGGGGTAGGTGGTGAAAGTCGGCGCGGACCACGGAGGCCGCAGCGCTGGCCTCGTCGAGGCGGGCGCGGGTCGCGGTCAGTAGCGCGGCTGAGGCGTCGACAGCGACGAGGCGGTGGGGACGGAGCCGGGTGGCCAAATGTAGGGCTGTGGTGCCGCGTCCGCACCCGATGTCGAGTACCACCGCACCGGGTGGGATCCGCGCGGCGAGCTGGTCGGCGACCGTGGCGGCGACATCCCGTCCGCTGATCTTGGCGTGGTGCAGGGCCTGGGTACGGTGCGCGAGTCGGGCGGCGCTGCGGTAAAGGTCGCCATGGACCAGTGCACGGTCAAGGAACGGGTTGGCCGACATCGGTCGTCTCCCGTCCCGCTGTGGTTAAGGCAAGGGCTGGTGTTCGTCTCGTACGCGGTTGATCAACTGGTTGGCCTGCCGCCGGTTGGCGAGGGTGATCAGTCGAGCGTGTGGCCCGTGCTCGCGGAGAAGATTCTGTACCCGCGGGCGCATACTGCGCCGGTAGCCGAGGATGTAGCGGACAAAGTTCCAGGTGATCCGGTCGTAGACGCCTTCCTGGTGGTGTTGCCCACCTCGATAGCGCCAGCGCCGCTGGGCGACGCCCCACAGGCAGGTAGCGGCGGGTAGGTCGAGGAAGATCACCGTGTCCGCGGCAGCCAGCCGGATGGGCAGGGTGCTGGCGTAGTTGCCCTCCATGATCCACCGTTCGCCGGCGACGAGTTTCTCCTGCTGGGCGGCGAACTCGTCCTGCGGCAACGGCCGCCACTGCTCGTCGTAGTAGATCGAGTCGAGGTGGGTCAGCGGCGCATCGAGGATCTGGGCCAGCTGCCGGGCGATGGTGGATTTGCCGCTGCCGCCGCAGCCGATGATGGCGATCCTGTCCATGGCTCTCCAGGGTAGGGGTCCGGGGACGTCGCGCCGGGGCGACACGGTGAGTCATGACGCCACCGGTTCCGCGTGACGCAGGAGGCGATCGAGCACGTCAAGCTGGGTGGAGAGCCGGAACGGGTCGAGGCGCCGCAGGCATTCCGCGATCAGCTCGGCGTGCTCGCCGGTGCCGGCGATCTCGGCCAGCCAGCCGACGCGGTGCCGGACGTCGGTGGCGCTGCGGACGATCAGGGATGGCGGGACGAACGCGGCACCGCCTCGGATATCGGCGGGGAGGAGCGGCGCGCAGCCGGCGAGGACGGCCTCGAAGATCCGCTGGGTCATCTGGCCGGCGGTCGCGTAGCGGGCGGGCAGCAGCAGGACGGTGGCGAGGGCGTCGGCGTAGATCTCGGCGACGTGGGGGAAGGGGATCCGGCCGATGAAGTGCAGGTCGGGCCAGCGTGTGGTGTCGGTCCACTTGCCGGCGACCAGGTGAGGCAGTTGGGCAGCGGCGGGTGCGAAGTAGGTGTCGAAGGCATCGTCACGGTCGTACTGGTTGCCGACGTAGACCAGCGGAGTGGGTCGGGGCAGGGCCGACAGCGCGGCGGGGTCGGCGGCGTCGATGGCCGCGTCGGCGACCGGGAACAGCAGCGGCACGGCGCCGGGAGCCGGGCAGAGGGCTGGTTCGCAGACGGTGACGTTGCGGGTACCGCGGAGCGGGTCCGTGGCGCGGAGCTGGCGGTCTTTGTCCCACAGGATGGTGGGGGTGCCGAGTCGGTGGATGTAATGGGCAAGCAGGTCTGCCTGGCGGTGGAGGTCGCAGGTGTGCGCGGGTCGGCCGCATGGCGTGGTGTTGCGGCCGGGGATGGGCCAGCGCCATTCGAGGAACAGGGCGTCGATGTCGGGTAGGCCGACGTCCCAGCGGTAGAGGCCGGTGAGGTCGTCTCCTGCCTCGCACAGGTCGCGGTTGGGTTGCAGGAAGACGATGTCGTGGCCGGAGGCGCGGAGTCCGTCGACCAGTGTTCGGCGGTGGCTGCGGCCTCCGTCCGGGGTGTCGGTGATGCCGGGGCCGAGGAACCCCCAGAAGCTGTAGCCGATCCTCACTTCGTCACCCACCAGTCTTCGATGAGCAGCGCGTCGAGGCCGGATTCGACGAGACAGTCCAAGGCCATGTCGGGTGTGCCGCAGACCGGCTTGCCCTTGATGTTCAACGACGTGTTGATCAGGACGGGATGTCCGGTGATCTCGCCGAAGGCGGTGAGGACGTCGGCGAGGAAGGGGTGCTGTTCGCGGGTGACGGTCTGGACCCGGGCGGTGCCGTTGACGTGCACGATCGCGGGCAGTTGGTCGCGGGTCAGGTCGGTGACCGGGGCGGCGAGCGACATGAACGGCGAGGGTTGGTGGAGTCGGACGTAGTCGGCGGCCTTGTCGGCGAGGACGACCGGGGCGAACGGCCGGAACGGTTCGCGGAACTTGACGGTGGCGTTGAGTCGTTCGACCACGCCGACGTTCAGTGGCGAAGCGAGGATCGAGCGGTGGCCCAGGGCCCGCGGCCCGGCCTCCAGCGCGCCGGTGAACAGCCCGACGATGTCGCCCTCGGCCAGATGTCGGGCCAGATGGTGTGCGGGTTCGGCCAGACGGGTCGCGGATAGCCCGGGTCGGGGTGTGGCTGGCAGCGTCAGGCCGGGGTAGGCGGGACCGAGGTAGCAGCGGTGGCCGATGCCGGTCGGTGAGCGGCCAGTCGCATCCAGCCAGGCCGCGGACGCAGCACCAATCGCGGTGCCCGAATCCCCCGGGGCGGGCGGTACATGCACCTCGTCGACGATGCCGGCCTGGGCGATGAGGCCGGCGGCGACGCAGTTCATCGCGACCCCGCCGGCCAGGCAGAGCAGTCCGGACCCGGTCAACTGGCGGGCACGGGTGGCAAGATGCAGCATCACCTGCTCGGTGCGCTCCTGCAGGGCGGCGGCCAGGTCGGCGTGTACGGGCTCGACCGGCGCCGCCGGCAGGCGAGGCTGGCAGGTCGCGGCGGCGAACGCGGGCGCGACTCGGCCGTGCCGACTGGAGAGCACCCGCAACGCGAGCAGCGCCGGGTCGAGGACGAACCCGTCGGCGGTGAGCCGGATCGCCCGCGACATCAAACCCCGGAAGCGGGCCGGATCGCCGAGGGCGGCGAGAGCCATCACCGTGCCTTCCTCGTCGCCGCGCCGCCAGCCGAGGTGTTCGGTGATGGCCCCATACGCGTACCCGAGGGAGGCCGGGTCGTTGATCGCATGCCGCAGGTCAAGGATGAGTCGAGAGCCGTCCCGGCGGGCGTGCCAGGTGGTGGTGGTCTGCAGCTCGCCGAGGCTGTCGACGATCAGGACCGCCGCGTCGTCCACACCGGAGGCAAGGAACGCGTACAGGGCGTGGGCACGGTGGTGCTGCACAGGCTGGAGGCGGGCTCGCGGGAACCGCTGGGACAGGTCCCGCATTCGGGCCTGGTAGCGGCGGTGGACCGTGGTGAAGCTGCGGGCGCGGGCGAGAGCCCGGGTACGGGTGGCCGGCTGTCGTAGGTGGGCGGGCAACTGGCCCAGCGCCGACAGGTAGCGGCGCCCGTCGAAGTTGTACGCCACCGTGGTCACGTCCTGCGGTGACAGGCCGGCCTCGCCGAGCAGCCAGGCAACGGCATACGCCGGGTACGCCTTGCTGTGTTTGACCCCGTCGAGCCGTTCCTCCTCGACGAAGCCGACCAGATGGCCATCGACCAGGAGCGCCGCCGCCGAGTCATGCGTGTACGCGCACAGCCCAAGCACCACACTCGCGGTCATGCCGGGTCCCCAGAGGTGAGCGCCGCCGGGGTGAGGTGCGCGTACCAGGCGGTGAGGGCGGGGCCGAGCGGGCCGGGCGTGTCGTGGGCGAGATTGCGAGCCTGGTCCCGTTCACCGGCCTTCCATGCTCGGTAACCGGCCAGCACGCGCCCGAACGCGTTCCACGGGGTGCCACCCGGCAGGTCGCCGTCGCCGGAGATGACGTGGCTGAGGACGGCGTCCAGGTCGGGCCAGGCCACGGCGATCGGCTCCATCTCCGTGACTGCGGGCGTGTGGCGGAGGCATTCGGCGGCGGCCGGAGCATGCTCGGCGTACAGGTGCAGCGAGTCGACATGGTGGTGATACTCGCCGACCTTGACCCCGAGCCACCCGGCCATCAACTCGTGCAAGAGGGTGGTGGCGAAGATGTCGTAGGGGAAGCCGAGCCACAGGTCCTGGCTGCGCATGCTGGTGTGCATCACGAGACGGCCCTGCCGGATGAGGAACCGGTACCCGAGCGTGCACGGCACATCCCGATAGCCGCGGTGGTCACGAGACGGGTCGTAGATCTGGATGACGGCCTGCCGCGAATCCCGGTCGGACGACAGTTTCCGCACGACCGCGTCGAGCTGATCGACGCTGCCACCCCAGCGGCGGATCCGCGGCCCGTACGCGCCCTGCAGCACACCGTCGTCGGCGTATCGGCGCAGATTGTCGTTGAAGTCGAAGATCCACGGGTCGTCGGAGCCGGAGAGGATCCAGAGCGCCTCGGCGACCGCGAACGCCGGGTTGATCACGCGGGTGGGCGGGACGGCGACCAGCCGCCGTCGGGGGTTCGTCAGGCACAGGTGCGCGCCGACGACCTCGGTGGTCATCATGTCTCGTGGGCAGGTCGTCCGGCCGTTGAGAAGCACCGCTTGGCAGGCGGCGGTGAACAGCTCGCTCGCGGAGTCCGCGGTTAAGACGATCATGTGAGGTTTCCTTCGGGGTCAGGAGGTGAAGGCGGCGAGTCGGTCGCGGGATAGGTTGACCAGCCAGGCGGACTGGCGGGCCATGCCCTCGTGCAAGCCGACGGTGGGCCAGTAGCCGAGCAGCCGGCCCGCGAGGGTCAGGTCGGCGGACGTCGACGGGACGTCCCCGGGTTGGGCGTCCGCCACCTGGACCGGGATGTGTCGGCCCGTGACCTTGGACGCCTCCGAGATCGCGCCGCGCATGGAGACGCTCGCCCCGCCGCCGACGTTGACCACGGTGTGGCGGGTGTCCGCGTGTGCGGCGGCGATCGTGGCGGCGATGACATCGCCGACGTAGGTGAATTCCCGCTGCTGGCTGCCGTCGCCGAAGATCGTGATCGGGAAGCCGGTGTACGCGGCGAACAGCAGCCGGCCGATCGCCATGTCCGGCCGCTGCCGCGGCCCATACACGGTGAAGTAGCGCAGCGCCACGACACTGAGCCGGCTGTTGGGGCGGCGGGCGTAGGCCAGGCACAGGTGCTCGCCGGCGAGCTTGCTCACCCCGTACGGCGAGACCGGACAGGCCCGGTCATCTTCACGGCTGGGCCGGTTCGCTGGGCCGTAGACGCTGGATGACGAGGCGTAGACCAGCCGCCGTACGCCCGACCGTGCGCAGGCGTCGAGCAGCCGGTGGGTGCCAAGCACGTTGGCCTGGGCATAGTCGGCGAAGTCAGCGCCCCACGACGGACGGACTCCTGGCCGGGCGGCCAGATGAAAAACGGTGTCGCACCCGTCCACCGCGTCGTCGAGCTGGTCGGTGGATAGGTCCCGGCACAGCGGAGTGAACAGCGGATTCCCGATCGCTGCCGCGAGGTTTTCGTCGGCGATGGCATGCTCACCGAGCCGGCGGCGATCCAGGCCGACCACCTCCACACCACGGGAGAGGAGCGCGTCGACCAGGTGTGAGCCGATGAACCCGGCAGCGCCGGTCACCAGCACCCGGGCCATCATCGCTGCCCGCCGATGCCGGTCCGCTGCGCGAACACCCGCTGCCACACATGCGTGAGTAGAGGCGGCTCGGCCGGCGAAACCGCCGCCCGGCCGGTCGCCACCCGCACCGAGGCGGATGCCGAGGGGCGTGGCGTGCCCGTGCTGCTGGCGAAGGCGTGCCGCGAGACGTACAGGGTCATGGCGCCACCGCTCGACGAACTTGGCCCCTCGGCTGCCAGTCCTGGCGGACCCGTCGGGATCCCGGCGGGTCCGCCATCGCGAGGCGGCGGCTGGGAGCACCGCGCCGGTCACCCGCCCGCGCAGCCCCGATGGCGGTACGCGGAGGAGGAGTCAACCTCCCGAACGCGCATCCGGCCGCAGCCGCGGTCGGACGAGCCAACTCCCCGGCCGCCTTGCCAGACTCGATCAATCTGTCCACCATGAATCCCCTGGTGTCGATGAGAATGGGTTGGTGAGCTGGCCCGCCGCTCGGCAGCGGTCTTCGATGCTCGTCAACAGCGAACCGTCCACAAAGGCCGGGCGGTACCGTCCACAAGCCGTCCGCTCGCAACCAGGTAGTGACGGGCCGTAGCGGAGGTGGCTAGCGTGACGATCGTCGACAGGCAACGCGCGGAGGTGCTCAGATGGCCGGACGACGCTATCCCCCCAACCGGCGGCTAGCGTGGGAGAGACTCCAGCGGGGCTGGTCGTACGAGGAGGTCGCCGAGCGTATTCGTGCGGGGATGAGCCAGGCCGGAGAGACCGACACCGGCCTCAACGCCAACACGGTGCGGCGATGGGAGACCGGCGAGCGGTGGCCCGACCCGCGCTACCGCAAGCACCTGGTAGCCATCTTTGACAAGCCAGCCAGCCAGCTCGGCCTGCTCACCACCGATGAGCTGGCCATGTGCCCGCAGGCGGAGACACTGCACGAGTTCAGGAGGTTGTGGGACATGCTCACCGGAGACGAGAACGAAGGCGGCTGGGACCGGGCAGCTGTCCTGCGAGCACTGTTCGGCGCCAGCATGCTGCCCCTGGTCGTGCCGCTGCTGTCACTGGACCCGCAGGCAGCGCATGCCGACACGAAGACCACCGACCCGGGCGCGTACACCGACATCGTTCGCTGCCAGCGAGCGTTGTACTGGACCAGTCCGGCCCGGCCGCTCTATGAAGCGGCATACGCTCACACCCAGCTTGGCACCGGACTCGTCCGCGCGGCGAGCGGCACCAGCCGCACGACCCTTGCTGCCGCCCTCGCCGAATCCGCGCTCCTCACCGCCCGGTTGGCGTTCTTCGACCTCAACCAACCCGCCGTCGCGCAGCGTTGCTATGACGTCGCCCTCGCCGCCACCCGGGAAGCCGGAGACCACGCCCTGGCGGCCGCCGTCCTCGGCCACATGGCCTTCATCCCCGCCTTCGGCCACGACCCCTCTGCCGCCCGCCCGCTGGTCGACGCGGCGCTGCAGCACACCTGGCACGGCGTCAGCCCGGCCGTCCGCTCCTGGCTGCACTGCGTCGCCTCTGAAGTCGAAGCCCGCGCCGGCGCCGGAGCTGCCAGTCGCCACCAGATCGACCTCGCCTCAACCGCGATCGAGGCCAAGCCCACTCCGCCGGAATGGCTCGACTTCTACGACGCCGGCCGGCTGCACGCCTTCGCCGGCTACGCGGCCCTCGCGGCCGACGACCACCCCGAGGCCGCCAAGCAGCTCACCGAGGCCCTGGCCTGCCTGAGCGCCAACGCGGCCAAGCAGCGCAGCGTCATCCTCGCCGATCTCGCCTGCGCACACAGCGGCGACGGCGACCACGCCGCCAACTACCTCAGCCAAGCCTTGGACGCCCTGCACAACGACTGGTACGGCACCGGCCTGGAGCGGATTAGGGCCATCCGGCCCGTACTCGGGGACAGCCGGCAGGGCAGGCAGCTCGACGAACGGATCACCGCCCTCGCCGCCAGCCGAACCGCCCTACCCGGCAGCTAGGCCGCGGACTCGTTGTGCTTGCGCACCAGCTCGGGTAGCTCAGCCAGCGAGTCGAGCCGGAACAGGCAACGCTCGCTGACGGCCTTGTCGTCGAGGATGTGCCCCCAAGGGCCGCGCCGTACCAGCGCGGTAGCGATCCCGGCCTGCTGCGCGGGCCGGATGTCGTTGTCCAGCCGGTCTCCGACGTACAGCACCTGATCGGCCGGGCAGCCCGCCTCCGCGACAACGCGGTCGAAGAACGCCGCCGACGGCTTCTCCACACCCCAATCGTCCGACGTGCCGATCACGTCCACCGGCAGGTCCAAAGCGCGCAGGATCGTCTCTGCCCGTGCTGTCTGGTTACCGGCCAGGCCCACCTGCACGCCCAACTCGCGCAGCGCGGCCAGGCACGGCCGAGCATCCGGGTACAGGTTTTCCTCGGAGAAGTGCTCTGGCTGGCCGACCGCTGCGCGACGCTCCCGCTCCTCGGCCAGGTCGAAGCCGGGGCGGAAGACCTGGAACGTCTCCCGGTAGTCCAGGCCGCGAGCGATCACCGCACCGAAGACCGCTGAGAAGGTGTGCCGAGGCACGCCCAGCCAGTCCGCCCAGGTCCCGTACTCCCGGGACTCGTCGACGATCGTCTCGCCCACGTCGAAGAACACGCTCGCGATCACCCTGCGATTGTGCCTTTCTTGCCCAAAGTGATCAAGATGGGTGGGTCGGGCCCTCTGCGAAGGAAGGGCCGCCCCGCGGGGTGCAACCTCGCCAGCTGCCGCTGGGGGATGTTGGCTCATCCGGCAAGGCGGGGACCGCGGCGCTTCCGGTTGATCTTTGCCGCGACCGCGTCAGCGGCGTTCTGGTGTAGTTCCTTGGTGACGCTCTGGTAGGTGTCGCGGGTGAGGGTGGTCGTGGAGTGGCCGAGTTGCTCGGAGACGACTTTGATGTCGACGCCGGCGTCGAGGGCGATGGTGGCGGCGCTGTGGCGCAGGTCGTGGAGCCGGATCGGAGGCAGCCCGGCTTTGCGGATCAGCTTGCGGAAGCGTTGGGTGACCGTGTTGGGGTGCCACGGCCTGCCGTCGGGGCGGACGAAGAACAGCCCGGTCTGGGGCCACGCGTCGCCGGCTGCGAGTTGCCACGCGGCGCGGCGGGCCTTGTAGGCGGCAAGGACCCTGACCGTGTCGGCGTCGAGGGCAACGTCGCGGTTTCCGGCCTTACTCTTCGGCGGTTTTTGCACGGCGGTGTAGCCGTGGGTGGCGATTTGGTTGTTGATGGTGGTTTCGCGGCGGTGTAGGCGGACCTCGCTGTCGCGCAGGCCGCAGGCCTCGCCTCGGCGGGGCCCGCGGTAGGCCATGTAGTGCCACATCGGGTGTAGGTCGGGGGCGTGTTCGGCGGCGTAGTCGAGGAACTGCACGACCTGGGCGTCGGTCCACACCATCACCGGTCCGGGGATCTCGCCGGTGGTCTTCCACCGTTGCACGCGTTCGTGCTCCCACACGATCGGTAGGGGCCGGTCGGCGGGGACCTTGACCAGGGCGGCGGGGTTGGCGCCGACGATGAGTTCGTCGGCGAGGGCGTCGTTGATCGCCTTGCGGAGACAGGCGCGGATGCGCTGGCGGGTGCTGGCGCCGGTGGGTCGCATGCCGGTGACCGTCTTGCGGATCGTCGGGTCAGTGCTGGCCTTCGCGGCGGTGATCTCGTCGTTGCGCCGCTCGATCGCGGCGAACCTGTCGCGGATGTGGGTGGTGCGCAGCTTGTCCAACGGGATGTGGCCCAGATGTGGGATCAGGTGGACCCGCACGATCGATTCGTAGCCGCGGAGCGTGTTCTCGTCGACCGTGAGGTGGGTCAGCCAGCCGGTGAGGTACTCGGCGACGGTGGGCATGTCCGCGAGGGATCCGTCGCCGCGTAGCCGCTGGCGGATGCGATCCACCTCGGGCAGAGGACGTTTGGTGCGTATGGCGGCTTGCAGCAGGTCGGCGACCTCGGTACGGCGGCGCCGGTCGCCCTTGGCGAGGGTGAGCAGGTCGCGGGCGTGGTCGAGTTCGTCGGCGGCGGCGCGCCGGGTGGGCAGGCCGGAGCGGCGTAACTGCCGGCGGCGGCCTTCGACGGTGGGTGGGAGTTCGAGTTGATAGGCCCAGTGGCCGTGATCGAAGCTCCAGGCGCGGTTCGCGCGGCGCAGCTTCGGGCAGTCGTTTCCCAGCGGCTTGCCAGTGTCGGGGTGGCGGCAGCCGCAGCGTTTGAAGATGCTTCCGTCTGGCATCGGTGGCGCTACTCCGATTCGTGTGGGGTGGGTGGGCATCGGTTTGGTCGATCGACATCCACGCGTGACCGGTGGGCACGATCAAGTCGCGCAGGTTCCAGTCCGGCCGGGGTGGGACCTCCCACGCGCCGCGGGGCCCAGGTGGCCGGCGAAAGTCGGGTGCGCCCTGCTGGCGGAGTCTGCGATCCTGTCCGGTTCGGGTGCGGCCGGGTGTGGAGGATGGCCCATGTTGGTGGGAGATGAGCTGGTGAGGCGTCTGGTGCGGCGCCCGCAACTGCGGGCTGCGGCGGCACGGTTGATGGCGGCGGTGCTCGACGACCTCGCTGACGTCGACGGATCCCCGGTGTTCGCGACCGTTCCCGACTTCGGCGAGTGGCACCGCCACGGGCAGGAATCATTCGTCGCGCTCCGGCGCAACGTCTGGCAGATGCCGGACCGGGTCGCGGACTACCGGTTCCTGGACACCTTCGCCGAGATGGCGGCGGTCCGGGCTGTCGTCGCCGCCGACGAGCTGCTGCGCCAGCGGGTGGACTGTGGCGTGGGTGTGGAGTTCGCCCTCACACCCCGCCAACTGGGTTGGACTCTGGTACAGCACATCCTCGAGCCGTTGGTGCACGCCGTGCGCGGCTACCGGTTCGATCAGGACGCCTTCGATGTCGCTTACCGCCCGCTGGAGGAAGGCCTCCTGGCCACGCAGGCGCGGCTGGTCGAGGCCGTCCCGCTCAACGCCTTCACCCCCACCGCTGGCGTCGAGGAGATCGCCCTGCCGGATGGCCTGGTCCTGCGCGCCATGAGCGACCGGCAGATGAGCGCCGCGATCGGCTACCTCGCAGTTCCGGTCGCCTTCGCCGGTGGCCCGAACTCGGTGACCGTGTCACGGTTCCACCAGTGGGCCCTGACCCGCTGCACCTCGTACCCAGTGTGCTCGTCTGAGGACATGCCGGCACAGCCGACGGCGCCGGCGTTTCCGTCGCTGGTCGAGCCGGCCAGTCGGTTGGTGACCGCGCTGCGGCTGGTGTGCGGCGGGTCCGTGACGGCGACTCGCGCGATTCGCCGGCAGCCGGACGACGATTTTCCGCTGGTTCCCGGCGCGACGGCGTCACTGTCGGCGCTGCCCGCTGTCGACGAACAGCGACCGACGGTCCTCGGCCGCGAGCAGGTTAAAGAGGTACGCGAGGTCTATGAGCTCCTCACCCATCCCGCAGTCGAGGAGAACCGGGGCGTGCAGACGGCGCTGCGGCGGCTGGTCCGAGCGGGGGCCGACCGGGTACCGACCGACCGGCTCATCGACCTGATGGTCTGCGCCGAAGTGCTCTTCATCAAACTGCCGGGCCTGTCACAGGACCGCCGCAAGCAGGACAAGATCGTCGACGGGGCGGTCAAGCTCCTGGCGGACGACCCTGTCCTGCAGGCGTCGCCCGAGCGGATCGGTGCCCTCCTGCGTCTGGGCTACCGGATCCGTAACGACGAGATGCATGGCGACGACCCAGGCACGCGGGAGCTGCATCTGCTCAGCGGCCAGCCGACAACCGACCTCTCGGTCGTGGTGGATGACATCGAGCGGGTGACGCGTCGCGCCCTGGTCCGCAGCCTCACCGATCTCGTGAAGCAGTAGTCGACGCTCGCTCGCCGTGCGGCCCCAGGCCGCTGCGCCGGCCATGCGGAACCGCCTCAGGACGCAGGGCCGCCACCGGTGGCGGCCCTGCCGCGACCCGAAGGCCCACGGGTCTCGCCGCCACCGGCAATGTCGGTGCCGTCACCGGTCGGTGCGGGCGGGGCTTCAAGGTGCAGTTTCCGCAGGATCGGGGCGGTCGGGACGCGATAGTGCGCGCCGGCCCGGAACAACGGCACCGGGAAGGCGTCGCGGGCGGCCAGCTTGTAGGCCGCCGAGCGGGAGATGCCGAGGATGGCCGCGGCGGTGGCCAGGTCCGTGGTCGGGCCAAGCGCCAGGATGTGCTCGGCGGTCCAGGTCGCGGGAGGGTGGTCGCTGCCCGGTGTGGCGTTGGGTGCGGGGTTGCGGATTCGTCGTGCTGATCGCATGGGGTTGACTCCTCCTCATGTCCAGTTGCGGTCACCAGCCGCCGGGTGGATGTTCTGCACCGTCGGCCCGGGTGGCGTGGTGGGGTTCCAGAGCCTGCTCTCCGCAGGCGGCACCACCGCATCCGATTGGCGTGGTGGTGCCGCCCATTCGGGAGGCGGATGCGGTCGCTCTCGCCCTGGTCGGTTGGTGGGAACGACCGGCACCCGGATCGAAGTGGCGCCCTTGCTCGGGCGCATCGGACGATCAGAGGCCCCGTGTTTCCAGCTGCCACCGGTAGGGGCACAGCAGTAGCCGCAGGGCGGCGGCTGCTTGTTGGGGGACGACGCCGTTGCCGAGCACGCGCAGCGCGGCGGTGCGCGGCAGGCCGAGCGCCGGGTCGGTGACGTGGCCGTGGTCCAGGCCCATGAGCCATTCCACGAACGGCGGTGCCAGGACCGGTTTGCCATGCCGTCCCGGCTGGGTCGGCTCCGGCACGCGACGGCCGAGCAGCAGTTCCCACCGTGCCACGGCGGCGGCGTAGACGCCCCACCGGTCGGTGTCGGGCTGGCCGAGCCTATCGATGGTGGTGCGTAAGTCCGCTCCGCCGTCGCCGTGCTGGCCGGGCCCGCGTGCGTCGGACGCGCGCGGGGTGGGCAAGGTTCGGGCTGGTACCCGGACCGCCGCCGACGGGAGGGTGAGGTCTCCGTGCGACCCGCGCTGCCCGGGGCAGCCTTTCGTGCCGTCTGTGGCCCGGGGTGTGGGCAGCAGCACCTGTGACAGGGGCGGCCGGAACCCGGCGCCTGCCCGCCGGCCGGGCGTGCCGGTGTCGCTGGCCCTGGGCGTCGGCAGCAGCCGAGCCGCGTCGGTCAGCGTCCGTCCCTGCTGCCGGGTGGGCGTGACGGGTTTGGCGGTGGCGTTGGCCGAGGGCCGGTTGTCGGTCACCGTCGGGATGGGCAGGACGTGGGTGGCGACCCCGGCCTGGTTCGGCCGCCGGGCTGCACCGGTCGACGGGGATTTGGTCGGCTCGTGGGCCACCGCCGTCGGGGTGGGTAGCAGGCCGTGGGTGGCGCCGGACGGTTCGATGAGGTCGGGCAGGCCGTGTTGGTGGCCGGGACCTTTGCCGTCACGGGCGCACGGCGTCGGCAACGTCCGCAGCCCGTCCGAGGCGTTTGGCGGGTGTGGCCAGCAGGAACAGCCGGTCGCGGCGGTGGGCGGCGCCGATGTCGGATGCGCGTAGGCACACCCAGTTCGTGTCGTACCCGAGCGCGGCCAGGTCGGTGGCGACGACGTCGAAGCCGCGGCGGAGGAGAGCGGCGACGTTTTCCACAAAGACGAGTGGCGGTCGAAGTGCGCGAACAGCGTCGGCGACGCTTGTCCACAGGCTGCTGTGGATACCGGTGATGCCGGCGCGTTTGCCGGCGTTGGAAATGTCCTGGCAGGGGAAGCCGGCGGTGAGCACGTCGACCGGCTCGACTCGGGTCCAGTCGACGGTGCGGATGTCGCCGAGGTTGGGCACGCCGGGCCAGTGGTGCTCGAGCACGGTGCGGGCGTGCCGG
This sequence comes from Micromonospora sp. R311, assembly GCF_056780015.1. NCBI lineage: Bacteria > Bacillati > Actinomycetota > Actinomycetes > Micromonosporales > Micromonosporaceae > Micromonospora > Micromonospora sp. R311. The sequence goes on along the minus strand of NZ_JBSWCE010000022.1, from coordinate 114,075 downwards.
TCGACTTCGGCGTACCAGGCGAGCCGGCCGCCGAGCACCAGCTCGACGGCCATGTCGAGGCCGCCGTAGCCGGTGCACAGGGATCCGATCCGGAGCCCGGGATCGTGGTCACTCACGCCACCTCCCGTGCACACCCGCCCGCCGTCCCCGGCCACCGCCACGGCGGCTTCGGTGCGGTGGGCGGATTACCAACGCCAGCTCGAACTGGCGCAGCCGCTGGTTGCCACCGGTGATGCCCGGAGCATCCACACGGACGTCGACTCGACGCACCGGGACGGGCCGGCAAGGCACGAACTGGTCTGCTCGGCTCCTGGACGTCATCCGCTCCGAGCTGACGACCGGCGGAACGGGTATAGCAGTGCCCGCCACTCATGAGGCTGGCCTCTCGGCGATCCCGCGACCGGAACCAGTCGCATGCGAGGGCGCGCTTTCAGAGGGCTCCAGGTCTGCATGAGGGGTCTTGGGTTCGGCGGAACTGGCGGAGTTCCCGGGCCGTTGGAAGATCAGCACGTCCTCGTGTGTGATCAGATGCATGGGGGTACCGGCGGTGCGGGCCTTGCGCACGGCCTGGAGTTGGAAGAACGACGGCCGGGCGACCAGGTGCCCGTCGCGCACCGCCGCGAGCAGCGCCACGCATCGCTCGGTCGGCACCAGGCCGGCCCGGACGCCGGCGGCGATGACGGCGCTGGGTAGGTCGACGAGTTGGCCGTTCTTGCGCCACGGCCGGGCGGTGACCACGACAGTTCCGCCGGGGCGCAGCAGGGCGGCGCAGCCGGTGAGGATCTGTTCGAAGCCGTCGGTGAGGCCGGTGAGGTCGCGGTAGGCGAGGTTGCCGCGGTCGGTGCCGTCGTTGTATGCGTTGTCGAACTTCACGACTCCGTCGGCTCCGGGGCGGACCAGCCCGTGGACGGTGGGCCCGTACGGCGGTGAGGTGACAACGAGGGCGACCTTCCCGGTGAGGGCGGCGGGCAGGAGCGAGGCCAGTCGGGTGGCGTCGCCGCGGACCACGGACGCCCGGCCGGTGGCGCCCTGGTGGTGGGCGTGGGTGATGTTGGCGTCGGCGATGTTCGACCAGCGGGGCTCGTACTCGACGCCGATGGCGTCGCGGCCGGCGTGGATGGCTTCGACGAGGGTGGTGCCGATCCCGCACATCGGGTCGAGCACCAGGTCCCCCGGGCTGGTGTAGGCGTGCACGGCGTGCGCGGCGATCGCGGGGAGCATTCGGGCCGGGTGCTTGACCGACTCGGGCACGTAGCGGCCGCGGCGTTGCACCGGTCCCGTCTGCTGGGCCGTCGCCCACACTGACAGCTTGTCGGCGGGCTCAGCGCGGCGTCCGTCGTCGGTGGTGTCCGCGACGGTACTGGTGTGCCGGCCCGTGTCGGCGCGGCGCCGTCCGCCGCGCACGGTACGAGAGGCGGTGTCCGGCCGGCTCGGCTCGCCTGGGCTGGCCGCGGCGGTCGTGTGATCAGGCACGACGACCACCACCCGCGTGGTGCCCGTCTGGTGTGCCCTGGCTGAAGACGAGCAGGTCCGCGTGCACCCGCAGGTGCGCGACCGTCCACCGCTGGTCGCGGGCCTGCTGGGCGAGGGTGAGCAGTTCCTCGTCGGTGACGTGGTAGACGAACGCGTCGCCCTCGGTGTCGGCGGCGACGGCGACGATGTGCTGCAGATAGCCCAGCCCGACCGTCGCGGCGGCGGCCGCTACGGGGGTGAAGTCCTGCGGCCCGAGGGTGGGGGCAGTGGGGGTGGTGACGACGAGGACGAGGCAGCCGCCGGGGCGCAGCAGCCGCGCGCACGCGGTCAGCAGCCACTGCAGCCGGATCCGGTTGGTCGCGTCGGCGGGGTCGAGGGGCCAGCAGGCCACGACCAGGCTGGTCGCCTCCTGCAGGGAGGTGCCGTGGCGGGCCGGTGCCGGATCGGTGGATGGGGGGAGGTCGGGGTCGGTGAGGTCGTCGCCGAACCAGGCCCCCAGGTCCGGCAGGTCGCTGCCATCGGACTCGGAGGCCGGGTCGGGGCGGGCCGGCGGGGTGGCCGGTCCGATGGTCAGGTTGGAGGCGTCGGTGAACCAGCCCGGGTGGTGCCGGCGCCCACCCGCGGCGCAGACGGCGGCAAGGGATTGGTCGCCGGTCAGGTCCACGACAGGGTCGCCGGGGCGGCTGTAGGCGGCGACGAGCCGGTAGGCCAGTCGCGAGCCGATGGCGCGGCCGGTGTCGGCGCCGGTGCGGGCGGTGCGCCACACGGTGACCGGTACCGGCGGGTCGCCGGCGACCAGGTCGATCAGCGTCGGGTCGACACCGTGCGGGTCGACAGGGTGGGCAGGGTGCTGCTGTGGGGTGTGCTCGCTCATGTGGATGTTGGCTCCGCGTCGCGTGCGGTGCGCTGACACCCTCGAACCGGTGTTTGTGTGCTCTGGCGAACGCCTGCCGTTCTCACAGCCACTCACCGGGCTGCCGTCGAGTGCCGCGCCGCGGCTCACAGCGGTGCGCGACCGGCCCCGTCTTCGGCGGCGGCTGCGCGATGGTCACCGACACCCTTCTGTCGTGACAGGGCCGTTCACCGATGACATCGCTGGCGCTGGCCGCGCTCGGGGCGTCGGCAGGCGTGTCATCGCCGCCGGTGTCACCGCGATGACACGTCACCCGCTCGTGAGCACCACGCCGGTATGTCACCGACGGTCCTCGTGGGTGCCAGTCAGTGCCCGCCGGACACGGCCGCGACGCTGGTGACCTTGCCGCGCGCGTCAACGCCACCGGTACCGCTGTGAGCCGCTGTGAGCGGTTGTCAGTGTCGCGTCGGCGGGTGTCTGTCCTGGCGCGGTCCCTTGCCGACGCGGTCGCCACCACTGTCCGGCAGCCACGACGAGCATCCGTGAGCGTGTCACAGCCCTGCTCAGCGACCTGCCGGCAGGTCATGACGCCGATGTCAGAGATCAGTTGCCGGGCGCGGTGTCGCGGCGGGCGGGCGGATGTGACAGCCGCCCTGGCCTGCGGCGTGAGGGCGTGTGTGCCGGTCGTGGCGTAATCGGCAACCCCGCCGCCGTGACACGACGGTGGCGTCCACCGACGGTCTTGCCTGACATTGGAGTGGTGACATGAGCGTGTCCGACACGGCCTGGCCCGCCTCGCCCCTGGACGCCGCCGACGTCGCGTTCGCGGCACTGACCACTGACCCGGCGCCCCTGTCGATCGATCTTGACATGTTCGGTCCGGATGACGGGCTGCCGAAGGGTGTCATGGCACTGCCGGCGGTGCGTGACTGGCTGCTGGCGCATCCGCGCGCCTACACCGCGCGTGACGTGGTGTGGCGGGAGCTGATCCGCCGGGCCCGCCTGTGCGGGCCGCAGTGGGTCGTCGCCGCGGCCGGGATGGCGATGCCTGCACTGCGCCGCTACGCGAGGCAGCTGTCCGCCGGCTACCGCGGCGACCCCGACGACATCGGCGCGGAGATCCTGACCGGTTTCCTGGCGGCGCTGCGCGACCACGTGGACCTCGCCCGGCCCGCGCCGTACGCGGCGTTGTGCCGAGCCGGGTGGCGGGCGGGCCACGCGCTGCGCCTGCAGGCCGGCGAGTTCACCCCGGTGGAGGACGTGGAACATGTCGTGGGGCCGCGGACGCCGAGGGTGCCCTACGGGCATCCGGACGTGCTGGTGCGCCGCGCGGTGGGCCTGGGAATCCTCGACCAGTGCGACGAGCAGCCCTACATCGACGTGCGGCTGGGCCGGCGGGCGATCGAACCGATCGCCGCCGGGCTGGGCATCACCGCCGACGCCCTGCGCATGCGGCTGGGCCGCATCGACAGCCGCATCGCCGAAGCCCTCGCCAAGGGTCTACTGACTGGAGCCGCGTCCGCGCAGGCTGCCGACGCCCTGGCATCGCAAGCCGAGCGTCGGGCCGCCCTACGGGCTGCCAGCCGGCGCCGTGCCAGGGCCTGTATCGACGTCAGCTAGGTGGTCCGCCCTGGGGCGTTAGGGTCGTACGCGGTTGGATCCCGGTGCCGTCGCCGACGGGATCAGCAGCCCTTGTCGCGAAGGCTGATCCGGCTGGTATGACGCGAGGGTCTGGTTAGTCTGGGTGGCCCACGACGATGCGGTTCGCCTCGTAGCCGCGCGGCCCGCCGACCCAACGGCCACCGCAGGTGACCAGCACGATTCGGTGCGGGCCGCGCTGCCCGAAAAGGTCCGGGGCCCGGCGCGGCAGATCGCTCTTCGCCACGGTGCGCACCTCGGTGATCCGGTACCGCCGGTGGCGCCCTTGTGCGTCGGTGACCTCAATCCGGCCACCGCGCCCGGCCTGCCACAGCTCGGCGAAGGGTCCCGGTTCGCCCCGCCAGGTCACGTGCCCGGCGATCACGGCGGCCCCGGTCCCGGCGGTCAGCTCTGATCCCCACCAGGCCGCCTCTGCGACCCCATCGGGTACGGGTAGTGTTCCGTCCCCACCGACGTCACGGCGGACCAGCCTCGCCGTGCCGCCCAGCGGCAGCCGGACGGATCCCGGCTCCAGCCTGGCCAGCCGGAATGGGCCGGTCGCGGCCGTCGCGGCCGTCGGCCCGGGACCGGCGGACGCGGTGGGCGTCACGGACCCGGTGGGACCCGTCAGCGCGTCGGTGGGCCGCGACGTCGACTGGTTCGTCGCTGTCTGGACTCCCCCCGGGTCCGGCAGTCCGGCGGAACGCGGCGATTCCGACCCGGGCACAGAGACCGCTAGGACGGCGGCTGTGGCCAAACTGGCCACAGCCGCCATCAGCAGCCCAGCCCGTCGGGCGATGGACCGGGTGCCCATCAGTGGAATCGACGCGGTCGGTCCGCCGTCTCGCGGTGGCCGCGGGTGCGTCGCAGCCCTAGCAGGGCGAGCACGGACGCCAGAGTCGCTGTCGCTGCGAGGGCACCGGCGGGGTCCGCTGCGGTGTGTCCGGCCGGGCTGGCGGCGGGAGCAGCTTCGGTTGGCCGGTCGCCGGCCGGAATCTGCGTGGGCACCTTCGGCGTGGGCCAGGGTGGGCAGCCCTCAGGGAGTTTGAGCTGGAGCAGCTTGGCGACCCGCAGCCGCCCTTCTGGAGACGCCCAGCGAAGCTTGACATCAAGGAGGTCGGCGGTGGCCTGGTCGAAGTCGACGTCACGTTGCCGGGTCTTCGTCATCGCGCTGAGGAAGGCGTCCAGATCCGGGTTACCGGGGGTGGCGGGGCCCAGGTTGGCGGGGAAGATTGATCGGAAGTTGGCCAGCGGCTTGCCGCCGGGGAACACGTTGCCCCGATTCGCCGTCAAACTTTGCCGGCCCTTCGCGTCCCGTGTGTTCACCAACGCCAACAGCAGCGTGTTCGTCCGGCGGGTCAGCTCGGTGCCACTGGCCACCAGCTTCGGCCGCTCCAGCAGCACCTGCCCGTAGTAGCCGGCGTGCAGGGCGGCCGCGATGTACTCCTCCATCGGACTGACTGCGGGATCCTGGTGCAGCGTCTCGTGCGCCAGAATTACCCCGAGCAGGCTGAAGTCCTCGTACCGGTACCGCTCGTTGAACAGAATCCGCGGCCCCGGGGGCCGGACTTGCGCGATGGCGCCCGGGTCCAACTCCGATGAGGAGACGAAGACGACCTGGGTGTAGACCCCGGACCGGATCGTCCTGACGCTGACCTCCGATGGTCCACCCACCAGGGAGGCCAGCGCGGCCCGCAGGTTCGGATCCGGAATGACCTTCTTGATCTTCGGGTCGGCGAAGACCGCCAAACCACGCGCCACCACGCCCGGATGTTGAGCCGCCCGCGGCCGCAACGCCTTCGCCAACTGCACGCGCAACTGCGCCTCGGTGATCCGCCGCGGCGGCGCCGGCACCATCGGCGACGCCTCCGCGTAGGTCTCCGGCGTGAACAGGTTCACGTTCGTCGGTGGAAACGGGGGTTGGGCCAATACCCGCTCGGCAGGACACTTCTTCCCACCGCCACCCAGCTGCCCCTCCTCGGCCGCCGCAGGGGCAGGCGCGCCCGCCACCGCCACCAGGGCGGCCCCGACAGCGATCAACATGGTTCCAGCTCGCATGCTCGAGTCACTCCCCTACACCTGCACAAATCGGTGCCGGACCGGATCAGGCGACCGGCGAGCCGCCGGCTCGGAACCGAGCAGCACGGACGGAAGCAGTCAAACAGCGCACTCGGCCACTAGGCTTCTGAAACACCTCGAACTACCCCGATAAGGTGAGTAACGCGCATGATTGTGGCTGTTGTGCAGCCGGGGCAAGGCACAGGGTGACGGCTTCGGACCACCCGCGCGGGCGGGCCTCACTGCCAGCGTCGTGGGAGTCATAGGGATCATCGGCTGGTCGACGGGCGGTCTGGCTGCCTCTCGAGGGACCACGCCGATCTCCTCAGGCCCGCCGACCCGCCCGATGTTCACCGGCCGCAGCGCGCCTGGCGAGTCGCCCGCCCATGTCGCTGCACAGGGTCGTAGTCGATCATAGCCACTCGTCGATGGCGGCGAGATCGATGGTGGCTTCGCAGCGGATGGCGAGTCGAAGCGGTGGCGACGGTGGGGTTGCGCTTGAGGCGGTTGCCGCAGGTTTACGGCGGGCCAGTAGCTCCATCGGCTACTGACCGACCGCCGTTGAGCCCCCCATCAAACTGGCTGCCTGATAAGGATTGCCGACCGGCCACCAACAGGGGATGTTGAGGCGCCCCGCCCGGGCGGGATGGCCGCGCACCACGACCATTCCCTATGGAGTATTCCCGACTTGCTGCCGGTCGCCATAAACGAGGGCCGGAGGGGCATCTCCCCCGCAGCAGCTCACCCGTCGGGCCTGCGATGTTCTCGGCGGGCCTGCACGCGTTGGCCTTTGCCTAGCAGCCGCAGGTCGGGCGTCACCGCGCACCTCACGGCATTCGCTTCACCCACGGCCACGTTGGTGTGAGTGGCTGTGAGTGGGGCAGGCGTTCGCCAGAGCACACAAGCGGCGGTTTGAGGGTGCGGAACCATCCCCCCCTTTGCGGAGGGTTCGGGTTCCGCCTGCCGCCGGGGGCCGGGGATTGGGCCGCCCGCGTACGGGACGCCCCGGGTGCCGCGCAGTTCGGTGCGCTGACACCTCATCGAACACCCCGCTACCCGACAAGGGAGGACTGGCTCCTCCCGGGGAAGGTCCCGGTTCGTGGCGCTGTCCGTGCCCGCGCCCCCGGCGACGGTCTGCCCTTCTGACCACCCACTAGCGCCCCGCCGCGCCGTTGCACGGCAGCCGGGGCCGGAGGTGAACCATGTCCCGCATCCCGGCACGTCTTCGTGCCCTCACCTACTCCCGCACCGCCCGCCGCGCCGTCACGGTGACCGCGGTGGTGGCCCTGGTCCTGTCCGCGCCGGCCGTCGCGCACGCCGATCCCGGCGGGCCGGTGATCCTTGCGGCGAACTCCCTGCCGGTCGTCATCAACAACCTGCGGACCTGGCTGATCGGCATCCTCGCCGCCGTCGCGACCCTGTTCCTCGTTCTGGCCGGCGTCTACTGGGCGACCGCCGGCGGTGACCCGACGCAGGTTGAGCGGGCCAAGGGCGCGTTGAAGAACGCTCTGGTCGGCTACGGCCTGGCCGTTCTGGCCCCGGTGCTGTTGCAGGTCGTCCGCGGCATCATCGGGGGCTGATCATGGGTTGGCTGCTCGACCAGATCCTGCACTGGCTGGCGGCGGCGATCCTGGCGACCCTGGACGCGCTGTTCGGGGCGATCAGCAGCGCGCTGCTGATCACCCCGAACGTCACCGGCCTGCCGCAGGTGCGGGCGCTGACCGGCCGTTCGGTGCTCGTCGTGGACACCGTCTTCATCCTGGCCTTCGTCGCCGCCGGCGTGCTCACCATGACCGCCGGCGGCAGCGAGACCACCCGCTACACCCTCAAGGACCTGCTTCCTCGGCTGATCGTCGGGTTCGTCGCCGCGCACTTCTCGCAGCTGTGGTGCGGCATGCTCATCGACCTGGCCAACGCACTGACCGGCGCGCTCACCACGCCCGCGGGCGACACCGATGGCGCGCTGCGGACGATCAGGACCCACATCATCGCCGGGCAGGACAAAACCGCGGCGCTGCTGTTCGTGGTCTGCGTGGCGATCATCGCCGTCCTCCTCGCGGCCACCGCGTTCAGCGTGATCGTCCGTTTCGCCGTCGTGCTCGTCCTGACCGCTTTCGCGCCCGTCGCCCTGGCGTGTCACGCGTTGCCGCACACCGACCCGGTCGCCCGCCTGTGGTGGAAGTCCTACACCGGAGTGCTCGCGGTGCCGGTGGTGCAGGGCTTCACCCTGTACGCCGGGCAGTGGATGCTCACCGACCCGCAGCATCTGCTGCCCGTGCTCGGCCTGCCGGTCGAACCCGGCGGGGTACTCAACCTGTTCGTCGTCATGGTCATGCTCTGGACCACGCTGCGGGTGCCGACCCTGATGAGCCGGTACGTGGCCACCGGCACCAGCGGCCGCGGGGTGAGCATGCTCGGCACCGCGGTGCGGGTGATCGTCGTGCAGCAGCTCACCCGTTCGATTCCCGGCCTCGGCCGGGCGGTGAAGGCGGTGCGCCGATGACCGGCCACGACGACCGTGGCGAGGCGAGGCGAGCGTCGATGCCCGCCGACGTCGACGCCCCCGACACGGTTCTCTACGGGCTGACGTTCCGCCAGTTGGCGATCCTCGCCGTCGCCGCCCTCGTCTTCTACGGCGCCTGGCGCGCCCTGCACCAGATCGTTCCGCTGCCGGTGCTCGTCGGCGCCGCCGTGCTGGTCGGCGGCCTCGTGTTCGGTGTCGCCGTGGGCCGCCGCGACGGCCTGCCCCTCGACGCGTGGTTGCTCGCCGCCGTCCAGCACGCACGGGCACCCCGGGCGCTGTCGACGACCGACACCACCTCGAAGACCCCCGACTGGGTGCAATCCCCGACGTCGAGGGTGACGCTGCCCGCGCCGCTGAAACTGCCCGCCGACGCCATCGACGGCAGTGGCGAGATCCGCCTCGGCGCGGCGCGGGCGGCGATGGTCGCCGTCACCACAGTCAACCTCGCCCTGCGCACCGGCGATGAGCAGGCCGCCCTGGTCGACACGTTCGGCCGCTGGCTCAACAGCCTGTCCACCGCGACGCAGATCGTCGTGTCCGCGCAGCCGGTGGACCTGCACTCCGCCGCCCGCGGCCTCGCCCAGGCCGCCGCGCAGCTGCCGCACCCGGCCCTCGCGGGCGCGGCAGCCGATCACGCCCGGTTCCTCGACGACGTCGCGGCCCGCCGGGATCCCCTGCGGCGGCAGGTCCTCATCGTCACCCGCACCAGCACCGGTGAGCGAGGCGAACACACCGCCCGACGGCGCGCCGATGGCACCGTCCGCGCCTTGTCCGGTCTCGGCGTCACCACCCGCGCTCTGGACGCGGCGGCCGTCACCGCCGCGCTCGCCGCCGCCGCCGACCCCTACCGGCCGCCCCGGCCCGGCGGCCTCGCGCCCCCCGACACCGTCATCACCGCATCCGCACCCCACCGGCCTCATCGACCGGGAAGGAGCCGACAGGCATGAAGCTGCATCACCGAGCCCAACCCGCCGACCGTGGCTGTCAGCCGGACCGGCTGGCCGCCACCGTCGCCCCCGCCTCCGTGGAAGTCACGCCCCGGTTCCTGCGGGTCGGTGACGGCTACGCCGCCACCCTCGTGGTGACCGGCTACCCGGCCGAGGTCGGCCCCGCCTGGCTCGAACCCCTCCTGTCCTGGCCGGGCCGCCTCGACCTCGCCCTGCACATCGACCCCCTTGCCGCACCCGTCGCCGCGGCCCGGCTACGCGACCAGCGTGCCCGCTTCGAATCGAGCCGACGCGCCGACGCCGACCGGGGCAAGCTGCCCGACCCGACCGTCGAAGCGGCCGCCGACGACGCCGCCGACCTCGCGGCCCGGCTCGCCCGCGGCGCGGCGAAACTGTTCCGCGTCGGGCTCTACCTGACCGTGCACGCCCGCACCGAAGACGAACTGCTCGAGGCGTGCACGCAGGTGAAAGCCGCCGCCGCGTCGACGTTGATCGAGGTGCAGCCCGCCACCTGGCGGCACCTCGCCGGCTGGACCACCACCCTGCCCCTGGCCACCGACAGCCTGCAGATGCGGCGCACCATGGACACCCAAGCGCTCGCCGCCGCGTTCCCCCTCGCCTCCGCCGACCTGCCCGCCCCGCTGCCCGGTGACCCGCCCACCGAGGGCGGGGTGCTCTACGGGATCAACCCGGACTCGCAGGGCATCGTGTGGTGGGACCGCTGGGCCCAGGAGAACCACAACTGCGTCGTGCTCGCCCGCTCCGGCGCCGGCAAGTCCTACTTCGTGAAGCTGGAGATCCTGCGCCACCTCTACCAGCGGGTGCAGGTCGCCGTCATCGACCCCGAAGACGAATACGGGCGCCTGGCCGACGCGGTCGGCGGCACCGTGGTGCGGCTCGGCGCGGCAGGGGTCAAGGTGAACCCCCTCGATGTGCCGGCAAGTGACACCCGGCCAGACGTGCTGACCCGCCGGGGTCTGTTCCTGCACACGCTGATCAGCGTGCTGCTCGGGCAGCAGCCGCCACCGGCGGAACGCGCGGCCCTGGACCGGGCGATCCTGGCCGTCTACCGGGCCGCGGGCATCACCCCGGACCCGGCCACCCACCACCGGCCCGCCCCACTGCTGCGCGACCTCGCCTCCACGCTGCACGCCGACGACGACCCGGCCGCACGACAGCTCGCCGCCCGCCTCGCGCCGTGGGTGCACGGGTCGTTCTCGCACCTGTTCGACGGGCCCACCACCACCCACCCCGACGGGCACCTGGTCGTGTGGTCGCTGCGGCACCTGCCCGAGGAGTTGCGCACCGTCGGCACTCTCCTGGCGCTGGACGCGATCTGGCGGCAGGTCGACGCCCCCGGCCACACGGCCGCGCGGCGGCTGGTGGTCGTCGACGAGGCGTGGCTGCTCATGCGCGACGGCGAGGGCGCCCGGTTCCTGTTCAAGATGAGCAAGGCCGCCCGCAAACGCCACGCCGGCCTGACCGTGATCACCCAGGACGTCGCCGACGTCCTCGGCACCGACCTCGGCCAGGCCGTCGTCGCCAACGCCGCCACCCAAATCCTGCTCAAGCAGGCCCCGCAGGCCATCGACGCCCTCGGCGACGCCTTCGGCCTCACCGCCGGCGAACGACGCCTCCTCCTCGCCGCCCGCGTCGGCACCGGCCTGATGATCTCCGGAACCAACCGGACCAGCTTCGAGGCCATCGCCTCGGAAGCGGAGCACCAGCTATGCACCACACGCTTCGAGCTGGAGGAATTTGATCGGTGATTCCAGCTGAACTCTGCGGTGCTCTGCCACTCGGGTGGACTTAACCAGCGCCTGGTGAACTGCTGACGACTGATGCGGCCCGCGACCTCAGGCACCGTTCGCCGCCGCGCGACTCGCGACGTGCGCCCGGAAACCCCTGACCGAGTGGTCACTGTCCGTTCCTCGGCTTCTGGCGCTATTTCCTGGCGGGCCGATACGAGCGGATGTTGTGGCTCGGCTGCTTGCGGCAGGCGTTCCCGAAGCTGTGCGGGAGCGGTAGGTCCAGCGGGCGGGGGTCGGCGGCGCGGCGCGGGCCGGCCACGGTTACCCGTGTACGGGCGGTGAGCGGCACGGCCAGTGGACACGGCCAGGCGGGGACAGCCAGGCGGTGTCCGTCGGTCCGAAGGTCGGCACCGCTCATTCTCGCCCCACCAGCCGGGAGGGCCTGGGAGCCTCGGGACGCGGCGTACGCCGCGCCCCGATTTCACTCCCGCGCACGCCCCGTGTTCACAGGTGGCGGCGACGCCACTCGGACTGTTCCTGCTCGGCGGCGATCTGCTCCTGCAGCGCGACCTGCCTCACCTGGCGGCGAAGCGGGTCACGGCTGCTCAGCCTGGCCAGCACCAGCGCGACGCAAGCCGCGGCGAGCACCGCCAGGCCGGCGACCGCAGGCAACCGGCCGGCTGGCAGCAGCACGACGGCCAGCGCCACCGCCGTCACGGTCTGCGCCAGCCGCACCCGGTGTGTGGCCCGCGCCCACAGGGCCAGCAGGCCCACGATGTAGATGATCGCGCCGGCGAACAGCACCCGGTTGTCCAGGCCGACCGCCCGCACCCGCCACGGATCGGTGTGCGGGTCGGCGATCACCGCGAGGTAGCGTTTCAGGCCGAGGGCGAACAGGATGATCCCGGCGATCAACGGCAGATGCAGGTAAGCGTAGACGTCACGGGCGATGGCTGCCCGTGCGTCCGGGTCGCGGGTGCGGTGCAGCGCCTGCTCGAGGGCGGGCGACAGGCTGTCGAAGTACATCCACCACAGCGCCGCGATGGTGGTGACCCCCAGCATCGATGCCACGATCACCGCCCAACTGAGCGGGAGGCCGGCGCCCGGCTTGGGTCCCATCCCCAGCGAGATGATCGACTCGCCGAGCGCGATGAGCAGGATAAGCGCGTACCGTTCCGTCCAGTGGCCGGCAGAGACGACCGTCAGGCCGACGCTGCGGGGCCTGCCTCCGGCGGTGAACTCGATGGCCACGGCGGCCGCCCACAGCGCCACCTGCCACCACGTCGGCCCGACGTCGGGCGGGTGGGGGAGCGCCCCGGCAACCACGATGAGCGTCACGCTGGCCAGCAGCGGCAGGCCGAACCGCGCCGCCGCGCGGCGCGGGGTATCGCTGCGGATCAGCAGCACCCCCACCTGGACCGCCCGGATGACCAGGTAGCAGGCGGCGAAGACGAACGGGCCGGGCGGCCCGCCGGGACGGTGCGTGAACGCCTCCGGCAGGGTCAGGTTGAGCACGAACAGGGCGAGCACCGTTATCGCGCCGATCAGCGGCAGCACCCCCTGGTCGGTGCGGACCACATTGCCGAGGGCGGCGAACGAGACCCAGCACCACCACAGCAGGGCCAGCACCACCAGCCCCGCGAGCAGCGTACGCACGCTCAGGTGCGCCGACAGCAGAGAGGTGACGTTGAGGAACGCGAGCACGAACACCAGGTCGTAGAACAACTCCAGGCGGGTGACGCGGGACCCCGGCGCGGCAGGCAGGATCCGGCCCCGCCAGCGGCCGGTGCTCATGTCGCCGAGTCTCTCAGCCCCGAAGCGGCAGCGCGGCGGAAAGCCGCAGAACCCGGGACCGCGAGCACCCCGGTTCGAGAACAGCGGAAGGGGATTGGCGCGAAGTGGTCTGCGCCGTAGTCCTTCGGAGGTCAGGCGATGAGGGACAGTGCGCAGGCTCTGGTTACAGTCGGGGTGCTGATACACCACTCCAGCAGCAACCCCATCGAGTAGCCCGGACCAGCGGTCTTCGCGCCCCGAACACGGCTGCCCTTGCCGAACGGCACGTGCGCACTGCCGTGCCCACCCATCCCGGCGCCAATCCGCAGGTTCGACATGCGTGTTTCGTTCATCCTCAACCCGATTCGCCGCCACAATTCCGCCGCCGGGTAGCCCTGCGGCGGGCAGGAACTTGTGCGCCGCCGGCAACCACTGACGCCACTGCGAGAACAACAATTCGACGTCGTCCTCGCCCAGCGGCGGCGCCGCCGCGTAGTCGGCGTTCACCGGCCGGTTGAACTCGTCGATGACCTGCTCGACGGCATAGCCGGTCAGCTCATGGATATCGCCCTGATGCCGGGCGATAGGGAAGTTGAAGAACGTCCAGCGCTCCACGCCTTCTTCTGCACCGTCGGCGCCGCATCGCCCTCACGGCGTTGGACGGCGAGGAACCGGTCCGAATCAGCGGAGGTTCGCAGCCTACACCGAAGGGCGCAGGAAGCGGACGGCCTCGAACAACGCCGACCGACCACGCTGACGGTGCTGTCACAGATCCCCGCGCCCACGCACGTCAGCAAGAACTGATCCACAAACTCCTGCTCGTAGTCCACCTCGTCCTCAGCCGACCCGACGCGGCGAACCCAACGAAGGCACGACAACCAGCCTCACACCTCATCGACGATCGATAGAGCGGCAGGAAGTCATGAATATAGACGAATCAGAATTCCCGGCCAACGGTCAACTGCCCCTACCGCCGACGAGCAACGCGAGATCGACGTGCCGGCCACCGAATACAAACCCCAGCAAGAGCAGCCACCGCAATCAACTTTTGGCAGTTCCGGCGACCCGCCCTAGCGACCTCGAAGACCGCGACGGGGAGGAGGACTTGTGACCGCGACCGCCGTCTGCCTGGTGACCATCGCGGCGTCCCCTCCCCCGCCGGGCCCCGATCCGACCGACCCGGGCGGCGTCGCCGTGCCGGCCGGCGCCATCCGGTGGGTGCTCGACGCGGCCGACTGGATGCGGCAGCGGCCCTGGCTGCTCGCCGCCGCCGCCACCTGCCTCGTCGCCTACGTCGCCGGGCATAACCTCCTGCACTGGTGGCGGCACCGCCGGCACGCCGATGGCGCCCGCCTGGTGACGATCGCCCCGCCACCCGAGGTCGACCCGCACAGCGCGTCCGCGTTCTGGGCCAACCTCGCCGGCACCCTCACCCCATCCCGGCGACGACGTCTGCTCTACGGCAGCCCGCACGTCGTGTGGCAGTACACCTGGACCGGGCGGCGGCTGCTCATCAGCGTGTGGGTGCCCGGCACCATCCCACCCGCAGCGGTCGAAGCCGCCGTCCGCGCCGCCTGGCCCGGCGCGGCCTGCACCACCGACGACACCCCCGCCCCGCCCATGCCCCTGCAGGTTCCGGCGGTGGTGGGCGGGCACCTGCTGCCCACCGCCGCCGAATGGCTGCCCCTGCGCACCGACCACGACAACGACCCGCTGCGAGCGCTGATATCCGCCGGATCAGGGCTGCGCGCCGACGAGTACGCCTGCGTGCAGGTCCTCGCCCGCCCCGCCACACCGCGGCGCGCCCAGCGGGCACGCCGCGCCGCCACACGGCTTCGTGACGGCAAGACCGCCACACCGGCGATCAACCCGGCCGCGCCGCTGCTGTGGCTCATCGAGATCTTCCAGACGCCATCCTCCGCGCGGGCGCGATCGACGTCGACGGCTACCGGTTCCCGACGCGATCCGGGGGTGGAACGCGACGTGCGGGCCATCCTCGACAAGACCTCCCACCCGCTGTGGGAGACCGCCGTACGGTACGCGGTCGGCAAGGACAGCCGCCGCACCGCCAGCGACCAGCGGCCCCGGCTGCGGGGCATCGCCGACACCATCGCCTCCTCGTTCGCCGTCTACTCCGGCCGCAACCGCCTCACCCACCGCTGCCGCCTGCCCGCCCCCGCCGCGGTCCTCGCCCAACGGCACCTCGGCCGCGGTTTCCTCACCTCCACGCTTGAGGTGGCCGCGCTCGCCGCCCTACCCCGCGACCTGGCCGTGGCGGGCCTGGACCGGGCGCGGGCGAAGCCGATGCCGACGCCGGTCGCCGTGCCGACCGGCGGGCGCGGCACGAAGATCCTCGGCGACGCGCAGGTCGGCGGCCACGGCGTCGCCCTGTCCGTCCCTGACGCCCGCTACCACCTACACGTGGTCGGGTCCACCGGCTCGGGGAAGACGACGCTGCTGGTCAACCTCGCCGTCGACGACATCACCGCCGGCCGCGGCACCGTGGTCATCGACCCCCACGGTGATCTGGTCCTGGACATCCTCGACCGGCTCCCCGCCACCGTGGCCGACAGGGTGGTGCTGTTCGACCCGGACCAACCCAACCCGCCGACGATCAACCCCCTCGCCGGTGACGATCCCGACCTCGTCGTGGACAACCTCGTGTCGATCTTCGGGAACATCTTCGCCAAAGCCTGGGGACCCCGCATGGACGACGTGATGCGCGTCGCCTGCCTTACGCTGCTGCGCCACGCCAACGTCACCCTGCAGCACATCCCACCCCTGCTCAACAGCGCCCAGTTCCGGTCGGCGATGACCGTCGACCTCGACGACCCGGCCGGCCTGTCCGGCTTCTGGCAGTGGTACGACGAACTCAACCCCGCCCTGCGCTCCCAGGTCATCGGACCCGTCCTCGCCCGCCTGCGCGCCTTCCTGTTGCGCGACTTCGTCAAACGCACCATGCGCTACCCGAAATCCAGTTTCGACATGGGCAAGGTCCTCGACGGCGGGGCGCTGCTCGTCCGGATACCCAAAGGCCAGCTGGGGGAGGACACCAGCAAACTGCTGGGCTCGCTGGTCCTGGCGCAGGTGTGGCAGGCCGCCACGGCCCGCGCCCGCCTCGCCCCCGACAGGCGTCGCGACGCCACGTTGATCATCGACGAGGCGCAGAACTTCCTCACCCTGGCCAACAGCCTGGACACGATGCTCGCCGAGGCCCGCAAGTACCGGCTGTCCCTCGTGCTGGCCCACCAGGACCTCGCGCAGTTCCCGAAAGACCTCCTCGCCGCCGCGTCGGCGAACGCCCGCAACAAGGTCTACTTCTCCTGCGCGCCCGAGGACGCCCGCGTCCTGGCCCGCCACACCCTGCCCGAACTCGACGAGCACGACCTGACCCACCTCGACGCCTACACCACCGCGACCCGCCTCGTCGTCAACGGCCAACAGACACCGGCGTTCACCATGCGAACCCGCCCACCGAAACCGGTCGTCGGGGAGGCCACCGCGATCCGGCAGGCAGCCGCCACCGCCATCGCACCCCAGGACACCAGCAGCATCGACGCCCTCGTCGAACGTCTCTCCCGCCCCCACAACCACCGGCACACCGACCCGACACGCACCCGCGAGGCAAAACGCAGCAGCCAGTCCCGCTCCGCCTGATCTCTCGCCGGCGCCGCTACCTGCGGTGGCGTAGCCCGAATCGGGCGCTGTCCTGAGCCTTCCGTCACGTCTTCCGCTGCGCCTTCACCACGTCTTCAGCAGCTCTCACCACCGGCCGAACCGCTGCCACCGGCAGATGCGGCTGTCAGCGCAGCACACCGCCCGTGACCAACCTCGGTCACGGGCGGTGACAGTTCCCGACTCCCTCCCACAGGAGGGAGCTCCCCTCGTCTATCTGCTGAGGAGACCACCATGTCCCGCGCCTCATCGAATCCTGCGCCCCATCCGTCTCGCCGTTCCCCCAGCAAGGCCGAGCGGCTGGCCTACCTGCGGCGGCTGACCCTGCGCGACCGGCAACTGCTGGCCTGGCTCGCCGAGCACTACGTGCTGTCCACCGCCCAGATCGCCGCCGCGCTGTTCCCGTCACCACGCTCCGCACGGCTGCGCCTGGCCGCCCTGCACCGCATCGACGCCGTACACCGCTTCGTCGACATCACCACCGGCACCGGCCACCACCTGCACACCCTCGGCCCGCTCGGCATGCTCGTACACCCCACCACCTACACCGACCCCGAACGCCCCGACGCCCGCCCGCCGCGTAGCAGCATCGAACGCACCGAACGCATCATCGGCAGCCCCCGCCTGCGGCACCTGCTCGGCGCCAACCAACTCTTCATCGACCTGCACGCCCACACCCGCACCGACCCCAGCACCGCGCTTGTCCGCTGGTGGTCCGAGCAGCACGCCACCGCCGCCTACGCCCTCGCCGGCATCCGCCCCGACGGCCACGGCATCTGGACCGCCGCCGGCCACACCGTCGGCTTCTTCCTCGAACACGACAACGGCACCGAACCCCTGCGCACCGTGCTGCGCAAGCTGCGCGCCTACGAACGCCTCGCCGAGTTCGGCCCCCGCTACCCCGTCCTGCTCCGCGTGCCGAACCACCGCCGCGAAGCCCACCTCCTCGACGCCCTCACCGGCATCCCCACCGCCATGCCCGTGGCCACCGGCCTGCACCACGAACACCCCGCCGGCCCCGCCTGGACCCTCACCACCGACCCGGGTCCGCGCCGATGGCTGCACGAACTACCCAACGACCACGGCCCCCACCACGCCACCAACCCCCACCGCTACATCGAGCCCCACGACCGGTGACAACCGCCCCCAACGACTACCAGCCATTGTCGATACTCGCGGTTTGGCGGTTTGGGAACTGACACCTCGAGCGGGCGTCGGTCGGGGTCCAGGTCCGCCGATGGCGCGGAAGCGACAGACGGCCTCAAGGGGCACCTCAAGGCCGTTTGACCGCTGACTTGATCTGCAAGCTACTCGGCTGCAAGTTCCTTGATGATGTCGGCGACCTCCTTTGGCATGCGGAACCAGTGGTCACCCTCGCTGTAGCCGCTCTTCTCGTATGGCGGGTACCCGTTGCACCGACGCTCGGCCGCGCCGAGCATGCCTGACGCTTGGCGAGGGGTCAGGCCGACCGCCTCACACAGGACCGTCCAGGAAACCCACCGGTCGGGTTCGTCGGCGAGGCGTTCGAGGAAGGGCCGCCAGTAGTCGCTGACGCCGCCGAGGTAGTTCTTTCGAACGGTGGCCCTGCCGAAGCCCCGCAAGGCGCGTTGAGAGACCGGAGCGTCCTTATCCTCAACCTTTGGAACTTCCTCCACGCCTTGGGGGCTATGAAGGGTCGCCACGTACGCATAGAGATCGGAGACTCGATCTGCCGGCACGGAGATGCTGAGCTGGACTAGTTCTGTCACGTGTGCTCCCGGGAGAGATGGCTTGCCGCAGTCGCCACAGTACTCCCCTTGCTTCCCTCTAAGCAATCCATAAGGTACCCCAATGGAATCAAGGGCTTGCGGCTCGAGGCACCTCTTGTGCCGCCACTGACGCCAGTCACCGCGTGGAGCCACAGGGGCGCCGCAGCCACTCGCCTGGATCCGACGTTGCAAACGGCAGGACCGCCACGACTGGCTACACCCCGATCGACTGCGCCCGCACTCACACCGCAAGCGATCCCTGCCTCACCACGCCACCACTGAACGTGACTGTCACATCGCGAGATTGTCTGTGAGTGGGGTGGCCTCTCACAGCGCAGACTCCGCGTCCGCCGATAGCAACCCGTTGGTCTCTCACAGCGCAGGTCAGCGGGCTTGTCCCGCGCCGTCGCAGTCGCGCGGTCCTGTGAGCGGCAGCCGCTATCTTCCACGGCAACACCACCCACATTTCACACACACCGGTTCGGTCCCACCTCAGGGATCCTCGCCGCACCCAGCGGTACGCGACGCCCACCCGCTCCGGCCGGTCGGCTCGCGCCCCGCGCGGCGACCCGAGGTGACACCAACCATCCGCACCGCCTCGTCTCCCCGTTCGCCGTGACCCGACCCATGCACCCGGTGGGTCGGTCACCCCCAAACGTACTGATCGAAGGAGGATCCGAATGTCCACTGCCAACAGCACACCGCTGACCCGCCACGGCAGCCGCGTGTCCGCCGTTCCGGTACGGCCGGCTCCGGCGAAGGCCGCCCCGGCGTTCACGCCCCGGTCGACCCCCACTGGCGTACGGCCGACCGTCACGCCGGCCCCGACCATCGCCACGATGGTCATCTGCCTGCCCGACGAGCTGCCCGCGCAGGCGCTCACCAGCCACCAGCTCGACACCCACTTCGCTGTCACTGGCACCCTCACGCCCCTGTTCTGGGCGATGCCGGGGCTGCGGCCGTGGCAGCGTCACCTCATGATCGGCCTGCGCACGGGTCGACCCGCGCCATGCGCGGGCGGACCCGTGCGGCTGCTCGACCTACACGGGGTGCGTCACGCCGCCGCCGTCGGCGCCGGGATCCGCTATCAGATCTGGCAGCAGGTGGTGCACGGAACGAGGACGGCCATCCCGTGGCCGGCGTTCGAGACCCGTCACCTCAGCGACCCCGACCGCTACCCCCTCGACACGGCGATCGCGGACTTTCACACCCAACCCCGTGTCCACGCCATGCGTCTGCACACCGCCGCCAACCCCGGGCCCGGTCAACCCGGAGTCGGCGAGCTGGAGATGTACCAGGCCGGGCAGATGGCCTACCAGCACTACCGCGCCGCCGTCAGCGTCGCTGGGGACGCCATGCTCACCGCCGACGGCCGCCGGCTCGCCCCGGCCAGTGACGCCCTCGCCCACCGCATCACCTACCTCGAGCAGGCCCTGGCTCACCTCGACACCCTCGGCCCGCACCAGCGGCTACTCGCCGTCGCCCTGTAGACCCCCCGCCCGCTCCCCGGCTCGCCGAAACCGGCTGCGGGTCAGGTCGCCAGACGCCCCGGCCACCCCTGCGACCCTCACCGGTTCCTCCGCGCCGCCCTATCAACCTGGCGGCCCCGGTCGGGTTCCCACTGCTGCCGTCGCGGCACCGCAGCTGCCCCAACCGGCGATACCTCAACGCCCCCCGGGAGCGGTCAGTGCTTCACACGCCGGGCGCCCCGGGCACCGGGGCGCCCACTCCCACCTGGCCTGAGGCAGGCCGCGCTGTTCCTCTTCACGCCTCGTCATCGACAGGAGATCCCCATGAAGTCCCACCGACTGTGGTTGCGCCTCAAGGACGTACTACCCCTCGCGGAGCATGCCATGGCCTGCCCCGCCCACCGCGTCACCGGCGCACAGACCCTCGCCGGCGCGGCGCTGCGCCCGGCTCTGGTCTGGGCCGGCACGCCAGCGCGGGACGTGCTGGTCTCCAACGGCGTACCGGTCTGGTACGGCGAGCGTGGCGTGCCGCACGCCGCGGACGCCGACACCTGGCGGCACACCGCCACGGGCCGCTACGGCACCGCCTGGCGAGACGGCTACGACAGTGCCTACCTGCCCCTGGACACCGGCGCCGGCCAGCTACCGGTGATCGACGTGCTGCGCCGCGCCCTGCACACCGGCCGGCA
Organism: Micromonospora sp. R311; assembly: GCF_056780015.1. Classification (NCBI taxonomy): domain Bacteria; kingdom Bacillati; phylum Actinomycetota; class Actinomycetes; order Micromonosporales; family Micromonosporaceae; genus Micromonospora; species Micromonospora sp. R311. The sequence goes on along the minus strand of NZ_JBSWCE010000022.1, from coordinate 93,477 downwards.
CTGGGTCACCGTCGACATCGACCCCACCGACGGGCACCTCATCCGCCCCGAACAGGTGCGGGTCGCCCAATACCGCACCGACCTCATCCCACCCGACGGCGAGTGGATGGCCGCTACGGTCACGTCGACCGCCGTCGCCGGCGGCTCCTACCCGGCGCTGCTCCCCGACGGCTACACCAGCAACGCCGGCCACCAGCTGCCCCGCTTCGACCGTCCCACTGTGGGGCAGATGAGCGCCGACCTCGATGGCGTGCACGCCAACCCGGACCGCACCAGCGATCCGATGCCCGGCGAGTACCCGCACCTGCGGTTCACCGGTGGCGTCCTGGTCGTGTTCGACGAGCACGACGACGGCGAGCACGTCACCTATCGGGAGACCGACCGGGTTCACCCCGACGCCGAGGGCCGTTACCCGCTGGGCGCCTACACCTGGCCCTGGCAGCTCACCGCCTGACCCGGTACACCCCGCCGGCCAGGGTGGAACCTACGGCCTGCCTCGTACGAAGGTCACGGACTCCTGACCGAAGTCGATCGCCTTCACTGTCCAGGCCGCGTTCAACCAGGCGTGCGCCTGCACGCGGGTCCGGTTGACGGTGTTGCCCCACCACGTCCGGTCGTAGCGCGCGCTCGGGGGCAGGGAGTCTCCGATGATCTCCTCAAGCCGGCGAAAGGACATCCGGATCGTGTCCTTCTCGGCGGGTTGACGCTGAAGGAACGCGGTGAGCGGGTCGTACTTCCCCACGGCAGGTTCCTGACCTCGCAGCCGCGGTTCGCATCCGGACGCGCGTAGGTGTTCGCGGCCGCGCCGGCACAACAGTCTACGGAATCTCACCGCGACACAGCATCGCCCGTTCGACCGCTTCACTCGGACGCTCCTCCGCCGCCCGTTCCCTGCCGTGGCGGCGAGTGGTGCGTCAAGGTGCGTGCCCTACCGCCATCGGATGGCAGCCCGCGCGCGTTTTCCCGTGTCCCGAGATCCGGTCGTCGCACTTGATCCTCACCGCCGGTGACGCGTGGATCAGTGCTGCCCTCACTCAAGGAAGGAACGAATGCCCATGACCGACACACCGGAGGCTGTGCCGGCGCACAGCATGTTCAAGGTCCTCGCCGCGCTCGGCGCGCTCGGCGACGCCACCGCGGCGGCGGTGGCCGAGCAGGCCGGGCTCGGCTACTCCACCGCCACCGCGAAGCTGCGCGCCTGGGAGCAGACCGGGCAGGCCGAACGGTTCCGCACCGACGACGGCCGCACGCTGTGGCGGCTGACCGGCACCGGCCGCACCGCCACCGCCCACCCCGACGGCGAGCAACCCCCGCCCGCACTGGCCGCCACAGGCGTCCCCGATCACGGAGGGGCCGCCGACATGCCGGACCAGAACGACGAGGTCGCAGCCTCGCGCGACGATCCGCCGGCCGCATCCACCAGCGGCCAGGCCACCGGCCCAGACGCCCCCACCACCACACCGTCGAGCCCCGGCAGTGGGCAGGAGACCCCGGCGGAGCCGACACCCGAGCAGGCGGACGGGAGCACCGCGCGCGAGGCCCGACCGGACACGGCCCGCCGCGCCAAGGGGTCACTGCGCGGGGCGGTCCTGGACCTCCTCGAGGCTCACCCCGACCGGGCCTACAAGACCGGGGAAATCGCCAAGCTCATCGACAACGCCAACGCTGGCACCGGCGCGGCGAAGGCCAGCGCCGGGGCGGTCGCCAACGCTGTCACCAAGCTCGTCGCCGAGGGCAAGGCGGTGCAGACCGTCGACCGTCCCGCCACCTACCAGCTCGCCCCCACCACCGGCCACCAGTAGCCCGAGGGCGGGCGTTCAAGTTGGCTGCTTCACGCCCGCCCCGGTGCTCCTTCGCATCCAAGGAGCGTCCCGAGTGTCTCCCACCTTGCACACGATCGCTATCACCGTCGGCGGGATCCTCGCCGGCCTCGCCCTGGCCGGTGCCCTGCTGTGGCGGCAGCAGCAGGCCCTGCAGGTGGCCCGCTACCAGGCCACCCACGACGAGATCACCGGCCTGCCCAACCGGCGGCTGCTGCTCACCCGCCTGCGCGCCGCCCTCGCCGAGAACACCCCGGTCGGGGTGGTGCTCCTCGACCTCGACGGGTTCAAGACCGTCAACGACACCTTCGGCCACGACACCGGCAACCTGCTGCTCGCCCACATAGGGCGGCTCCTCACCGGCCTCGACGCGCCCGTCGAGGTCGCCGCCCGGCTCTCCGGCGACGAGTTCGCGCTCCTTGTGCGCGGCGACCGTGACGACACCGCCGCCGCGGCCCACGCCGCCTGGCGCACCATCGGCGCCGCGCCCGTCCGCGTCGAGGGCGGGCACATCACCGTCAGCGCGTCCGTCGGCTTCACCTACCTGCCCGCCTACCTCACCGGCAGTCCCCGTCAACTCCTGGCCGAGGCCGACGCGGCGATGTACCAGGCCAAGCAGTCCCGCACGGGCGTGCATGGCCACGAGCCGCTGGCCGCCCCGACCGGCCGGCGCAGCCGCGACCGCCACTGACCGGCCCGCTCCCGGCCCCAACGAGGACCCCGCAGCCACCGGCTGCGGGGTCCTTCCCCTTTTCTGCCCGCTGACCAAGGGAGAACCGCTGTGTTGTCCTTCTCCACTGTCCACGCCCTCGCCGGTTGCCTCCTGGCCGCCGACGTCGACGCCGAGACGCTGGGCTGGGGCCAGCCCGCAACGCTGCTGCTCATCCACGACCGGCCACCGCACGGCGCCGGGCCCGCACCTGCACGCGAGGTCCCCAGCCTGGAGTTTCCGCTGCACCGCGATGACCTGCTCACCGACCCGGCCGGGCTACCGGCGCTGCTGCACCGTCTCGCCGCCGGCGTCGGCAACCCGGACGTCACCACGCCCTACCGGGCGACCCTCGACGCCATCATCGGCCTGATCCGCGCGGCCACGCCCGACGCGCGGCTGCTGGCCTGGGCCACCTGCTACGACGACATCCACGCCGCTGGCGGCCAGCCGCGGCAGGTCCGCCGCGTCGACGCCCTCGACACCGACGGCCGCCTCTACACGGTCACCCGCCTGCGTGGCGAGGACCATCCGCTGCTGGGCGTCACCGACACCCCCGGCAGCGGCATCCCCGCCACCTGTCCCGGCCTTGCCGCGCTGCTGGCCGCCACCGCCCGCTACAGCCACACAAGCACCGGTGCAGGTGCGGCATGAACAGTCCCCAGATCCCGCCCCACATCGACCCCGACGAGCCGATCTTCAGCGTGTGCGGGCCCGACGGCGCGTCCGTCCAGTGCCGGGTCTGCGGCGCGATCGACGAGATCACCTCCGACGAGATGCCGTCGATGGCCGGTTACGGCGAGGACACCTACATGCGATGCAGCCGCTGCGGATCGGTCGAGACCACCGACCCGATCTTCGGCTGGCGCGCCACTCCCGCCCCCTGGCCGCCCCAGCCGGAGCGCGACCAGCCGTGACAAGCGTCAGCACCCGCCGGCGCCAGCGCCATCCCCGTCGCCCCATCACGCACGAGCGCAGCACACGCGGACCTGCCATCTGCGCAGGGTCGCCGTCGGCGACGAGGTCACGTCGCCGGTCGGGTGACCAGCCGTGCCGATGTCCCGCACACCGCAGGCTCCACCCCGGCTGAATGCCGGCGGGTGCCTTATCAATTCGCCTCTGACTGAAGGAGCCCTGTCTCGTGAACACCCACTGCTACGTCGGCGCCACCGACCCCGACAGGCCTCACCTGGTGCACGCCCGGCCGGTGCTCGTCAACGGCCACCCGAGCGTTGTCCTGCCTGCCCTGGCCGCGATCTGGGCCGGCCACGCCTATGACACCCAGGCGCTGATCACCGCCATCCTTGCCTACGACTGGCAGTACCTCGACCCGGACATCACCGCCACCGTCGGGTGCGGCGGCCGACGCCCCGTACCGGGGGTCGGCCAAGCCCTTGCGGCCACCGCCGATGGCGGCGCCATCGACGCGCCCGAGCCGGTCACCGTGTTCCCGCTGTGCCACGCCGCGCACCTCGACGTCGACTGGATCTACCTCATCGAGACCGCCACCGCCACGATCGCCGTGCACACCGACGACGACACCGGCGTGCGCCGCTATCCGCTCACCGGCTGCCTGCCCCCACTCGCCGCCACGGACCGTCACTTCCCACAGCACTGCGGCCCGCACGCGGCGGGAGCACCACGGTGACCGCCCGTGCCCTCGCCGCCGTCAGCGCCGGCGTGATCGCCGTGTTGGTGCTGTGCGCGGGCGGGATCGGCGCGCTGTTCACCGGCGGCGGCACTGCCTCAGCCGGCTGCTACCGCGGGGTCGGCCCCGACGGGCCGCCACCGCCCGGCATCGTGTCCCCACCTGCGGCCGCCGGCAGGTGGGACAGCGAGCAGATGGCCAACGCCGCCGTGATCGTCACCGCCGGCGTCGAGATGGCGGTGCCACCGCGCGGCTGGGTCATCGCCCTGGCCACCGCCATGCAGGAGTCCACGCTGCGCAACCTGCCCGGCGGCGACCGCGACTCGATCGGGCTGTTCCAGCAACGCCCCTCCCAAGGGTGGGGCACACCCGCCCAACTGCACGACCCCCGCCATGCGGCCGCGAAGTTCTACACCGCGCTCCTCGCGGTCGACGGGTGGCAGGCCATGGCGGTGACCGACGCCGCCCAGGCCGTGCAGCGGTCCGCCTTCCCCGGCGCCTACGCCGAGTGGGAGGACGACGCGATCGCCCTGGTCCGCGTCCTCACCGGCGGCACCCCCACCGGCCCGGTCGCCGCCGGTCTGGAACAGGCGATGAGCAACCCACTGTGCCTGTTCGACGCAGGTGACGGCCAACCCGGCAGCGAGCAGGTCCCCCTGCCCGACGGGTTCACCCTGCCACCGGGCACCCCGCCGCAGGTCGTGACCGCGATCGGCTGGGCCCTGGCCCAGCGCGGCACCCCCTACACCTTCGGCGGGGACTGCACCGCACCCCACTCCGGCATCCCCGCCCACCAGTGCGACTGCTCCTCCCTGATGCAGCAGGCCTACCGGGCCGCCGGCATCGTGATTCCCCGCACCACCAGCGAGCAGGTGAATGCCGGCCAACCGGTCAAGAACCACCGCGACCTGCGGCCCGGGGACCTGCTGTTCATCCCCGGTGCCCGCGGCACCACCGCCCGACCCGGACACGTCGGCATGTACCTCGGCCACGGGCTCATCGTGCAGGCCCCGCACAGCGGCGATGTCGTCAAGATCAGCCGCCTGTCGACGTGGGCCGGCCAGCTGGCGGCCGTTCGCCGGATCATCAACTAGCCACCGATTGTAGGTTCTCAACCTCGATGACGCTTTCTCAAGATCGTGTCGTCGTGGATGTCGCTTGCGACATGAATGTGAGTGACGTCGGCGTGGCGGAGGGTCCAATTACGACGCAACGTAGCACGATTCATCGCGTGGCTCGGGAGGATGCGGCTCGCCGCGATGTGCCGATGGCCGTGCGGTGGCGGGGCGCAGACGGGTCGTTGTCGGAGTCGGCGCTGGCTCGCGTTGTGGTCGAAGATGTGCTGGCCGGCATGCCGGTCCGTGACTGCCGCTGGTATCGAGGCCGCCGCTTCTATTCGGGCTGGTACTGGTCGGCCACGATGCGCCGGCTGGTCGCGTACGAGAGCCGGCTGGAGTTGGCCCGGATCATGCTGGCCGACTTCGACGCCGCGGTGGTAGGGATTGCGGCCCAGCCGTTTCAGCTGGTCGGCGAGGATGGCAGCCGGGTCCGCCGGCATGTGCCGGATCTATTGCTGCTCAACGACTCTGGCCTGGTGACGGTCGTTGACGTGAAGCCGGCGCGCCGGGTGGCAGAGCCGGATGTGGCGGCGATGTTCGCGTGGACGCGGGAGGTCGTGGCCGCCCGTGGCTGGGCGTTCGAGGTGTGGACCGGAGCGGATCGTCAGGTGCTGGCCAACGTCACATTTCTCGCGGGTTACCGGCGCAGGCCGGTGGTGAACGAGGCGCTGGTGCCGGTGGCGCTGGAGCTAGCGGCCGGTCAGGCAACGGTCGGTGGGCTGGAGGCGGCGTTGACCTCGTACGCGCCGCTGGAGGTGGCACGGCCGGTGGTGTTGCACCTGATTTGGGCGGGCGCGCTGCACGCGGAGCTGGAGCGGCCCTTGGGGTCCGGCACGCCGATCAGCATGTCGGCCGGGGTAGCGGCGTGACCGATCGGGTGTTGACGGTTGGGCCGGGGGCGCAACTGCTGTTCGACGGCGATGTGTCCGAGGTCGTCGAGCTGGACGGGACGCGGGTGGTGCTGCGCAATGTCCGCACCGGCGGCCTGGTGAGCGTGGGGCTGGCGCGGCTGGTGATGGCCGCGCAGGCGGTGACGGGCCGGGCCGATGAAGGGCCGTCGGTGGGTGTGTTGCTGGCCGGGTTGAGCCGCCGGCAGCGGCAGGAGATCGCGGAGCGTGCTGAGCACGTCCGGGAGGTGTTGACCGGGTTCCGCAGCGGTCAGCCTGACCGGGCTGCGTCGGGGGAACCCGATCCGCGGTTCGCGGCGGAGGTGCCGTGGAAGACCCGTTACGCCAACAAGGCGGCCCAGTTGGGCGTGACCGCGCGGACGGTCGAGCGGTGGGTAGCCGGTTACCGGGAGGCGGGCGAGGCCGGTCTGGTGACGCGGCGTCCGGGCGCGTCGTCACTGGTGGACCCGCGCTGGGACGAGGCGGCGCGGCAGGTGCTGGCTGGGCTGGTGAATGCGTCCACGCCGACGCGCAGCGCGGTGATCGCGCGGGTGAGCGCGGCGCTGGCCGAGCAGTTCGGCGACAGCGTGGTGCCGTTGCCGTCACAGGCGACCGCCTACCGCCGGTTGGCCGAGCTGACCAAGGGCACGAACGCGGTGTCTGGCAGCGCGAAAGGCCGCCGGTCGATCGCCGAGCGTCCGGCGGGGGTCTACGGACGGCTGGAGGCGACCCGGCCCGGCGAGTACCTGATCCTGGACACCCAGGATCTGGACGTGTTCGCCATGGAGCCGGTGACCTGCCGGTGGGTGCGGGCGCAGCTGACGGTCGCGCAGGACCTGTTCACCCGCTGCATCGTCGGGCTGCGGGTCACGCCGGTGTCAACGAAGGCGGTCGATGTCGCCGGGGTGCTGTTCGAGGCGGTCGCCGGGCGGCCGGTCCCGGACTCGTGGCCGCCGTCAGCGGCCTGGCCGTATCACGGTGTCCCGTCGCAGGTGGTGTTCGACGCGTCGGTGCCGTCGGCCGGGCCGGTCTGCGCGCCGGAAACCCTGGTCGTTGATCACGGCAAGGTGTTCCTATCGGCGCATGTGATCGGCGTCTGCACCCGGATGGGGATCTCGATGCAGCCAGCGCAGCTGCACAAGCCTACCGACAAACCCACCGTCGAACGGTTCTTCCGCACCCTGCGCGAAGGGCTGATCCAGCACCTGCCTGCTTACAAGGGCCCGGACCTGCACTCGCGTGGCCTGAACGTCGAGACCGAGGCGTTCCTGTTCCTGCATGAGGTGGAGGACGTGATCCGGGAGTGGATCGCGACGGTCTATCACCGGGCCAAGCACGACGGGCTGACGATTGCAGCCTGGCCACATCTGGCCCTGTCTCCGGTCGAGATGTTCGGCGCCGGCATCGCAGCGGCCGGGCTGCTGCGGCTGCCCGCCAGCCCGGACCTGGCCCTGGACTTCCTGCCGGTTGTCGGGCGCACGATCCAGCACTACGGGGTGGAGATCAACGGGTTGCGCTATAACGGTCCCGGGTTGAACGGCTATCGCAACACGCGCAGCCCGTACCGGGGTGCTCTGGCGGGGCGGTGGCCGATCCGGCTCAATCCGGACGACGTGCGTCACGCCTGGTTCCAGGATCCGGCCGACCAGCGGTGGCACCGGCTCGACTGGGAACACGCCGCCGGCCTGGACGCGCCGTTCTCGGCCGATGCCGCCGCCTACGCCCGCCGGCTGGCTGCCGCGCCCGGCGCGGCCCTAGAGCCGGCGAAAGCGCTTTCGGAACTGCTTGAGCGGTGGAGCGTGGGGATGGTCACCGACCGGCGGGAGCGGCGCATGGCCGCTCGCCTGTCGTTGGAGTACGCCGCCCTGCCCCACGTCGAGCCGTCCGGCTCCAGGGCGCAGCCGGCCGACGAGGCGACCTCGGTCGGCGATCCTCTGGTTGGGGACGACGATGACGGCGACTTCGCCGCAGGCCGTGATGAGGACGGGTTCTACGACGACGCGTTCGAGGTGCTGACGTGAACGGTCTCTACAGCCTGTCCCGCAAGGAGGGCTGGCGACGATGGGTCGACACCCCGGCCCGGACCCGCCCGGAGCGGCTCACCCCGACCGGGCTGGCCGCGCTGAGCGAGGACGCCCGCGACGACTACGCCGAGGCCCGGCACGACTGGCACGCGAACTTCGGCATCCTGAGGACCCCGCAGCTGGCCGCGATTCACGACGAGCTCGACCAGATCGTCGCCACGAACCGGCAGGATCCTGACCGGGTGCGCGGTGCTGTGGTGATCGACGCGCTGCCCGGGTTGGGCAAGACCACGATCGCGAACACCTTCGCCCGTGACGTCGACCGCCGCGCCCGCCGCCGCGCCGGCCCGGTCACCGACGAAGGCCACGAACGGCTGCCGGTGTTCCGGGTCGGGCTGACCTCTCGCACCACGCTGCGCACCCTGAACCGGATGATTTGCGAGTTCTACGGCCACCCTGGGGCCGAACGCGCCAGCGCCGCGCAGCTGGCCGTGTTCGCCGTCGACTGCGTCCTGTCCTGCGACACCCGGCTGGGCATCATCGACGACCTGCACTTCATCGACCTGAACCGCCGCGACGGCGTCGAGGTATCCAACCACCTCAAATGGCTGGCGAACGAGCTGCCCGTGACGTTCGTCTACGCCGGTGTCGGGTTGGCCGAACGAAGGCTGTTCGCCGAAGGACTGGCCGGTGAAGCCGCCGCGCTGGCGCAGACCGCCCGACGCTGGACCCGCCTGGAACTGCCTCCGTTCTTGATCGACACCGACGCTGGCCGTGTCCACTGGATCAACCTGCTCAAGGCCACCGAACGGCAACTCGTGCTCAATCGGGCGTATCCCGGGATGCTGGCCGACATCGGTGACTACCTGTTCGCCCGCACGACCGGCCATATCGGTTCGTTCATCACGCTGGTCACCCGCGGCTGCTACAAGGCCATCCGCCACGGCCACGAACGCCTTGACGTCGACTTGCTCGACACCATTCGCATCGACGAGGCGTCCGAGGCTGCTCGCCACCAGCTGCAGGCCGCGTTCACTGCGGGCTCCATGACCACCCGCCCACGCCGCCGCGCCCGCATCAGGTGATCGGAACCCTGCCCAGGGTGCTGCCTCTGCGGACGAGGATTGACCCGGGTGAGGCGCTCGACGGGTGGCTGCTGCGCCTGGCCCGCCGCAACCAGATGCCCGCGCAGTGGCTAGTCGCCGCACTCGGCCTAGCGGAGGTGGTACGCAGGAAGACGCCCCGGACGTTGGTTCGGGGCATGTCCACCAGCCAGTTACGCGACATGGAGCAGCAGGCCGGGCTGCCCCGCACCGCCCTCGACACCGCCGTCTTGGCCCCCTACCACCTGGTCGGGTGGCCGGCCCTGCCCGGCTCCCGGTTCTGCGCCGCCTGTCTACGCGAGCCCGACGCCCGCTGGCCGATCCGCTGGCAGCTGCCCTACACCTTCGCCTGCCTGCGCCACCACTGCCTCCTCGCGGGCTACTGCCCCGCCTGCCAGCAGGCGCCGCACAGCCATTGGTCGATGCGCACCGGAACGGTCGACGCGCACTGGTGCACCCTGCGCCGGCCCACCAGCCGAGACATCTGCGGCGCCGACCTGCGCGAGCACCAGCCCCACCAGCTCGACCCCGGCGATGCCCGCCTCGCCGCCCAGCAGTGGATCAATACCCTGCTCGACACCATCAACGATGCGGGCGCCGCCGATCAGCTACGCGACGTTCACGGGCTCGCGCAGTGGCTGCGTCGGCGAGTGCACCCGGATGACCTCGGCAGGTTCGGCGACATCACGGTCGCCGCCGCACCCGAGCACCAGCAGCGGCGTCGCCGCAACACCGGCCGACGCCACCAGGTCCTGGAAACGGTCGTGACGGCGGCCGTCGCCACCCAGGCGGTCGAGTTGCTGTCCAGCGCCACTAAAGCGGACCTGTTCGCCCGGTTCCGGCCACTGATCAGCACCATGGAGCCGGGCGACCGCCGGCCCCTGGACGTCGCCCATCGCAACCTCGCCACCCTCACGCCCGACCTCACCCGTCGGTTGCTGTCCGCCGCCGACGCGCACCTGATTCCCACCGACCGGCTGCGCTACCGCACCCCCACCAGCACGCCCCGGCTCGTCACCCGTGAGTCCGCAGCCGTCGCAGCCGAACGCGCCCGGCACCTACCCGAATACCTCTGGCCGGAATGGATCATCCGGCTACGACCGGTGGCAGGGTCGTTCACTGACACCATCGCCACCGACATCCCCGCCGCGCTGCTGCTGCCCGGCAACCCGCTGCACAACAAGGCCGCCACCGCCGAACTCACCCCCTGGCGCGGCAACAGATCCCGCACACTGAGCCTGCTCGCCGAGCGGAACCCGGACGTGCTCACCGCGCTGGTCAACCTCGCCGACTACCTCGACATCCACGGCAGCCCGATCGACTACCGCCGCCGCCGTGCCCAGTTCACCGACGTTGCGATGAACCGGCGCCAGTGGGAAGAACTCTGCTACTCCGTCGACGCCCATCCCGGCCAGGCGACGCGACATCTCAACGCCCGCCGTTACCTGTTCGTCCAGCTCACCGGCGCGAGCCTCACCAACACCCGGCATCCGCTGGCGTTTCCGAACGCCGGCGACAAGAACGACTACCTCTTCGCCTTCCACGGCGGGCTATCCACACCGCTGCGCCAGGCCCTGCACGACTACGCCCGCGCCCTGCTGCGCTCCCACTCCATCGACGAGCCATTGACCTGGGCACCTCCAGGGCACTGCGTCACAGGGCTCACCCTGCCCGGACGCGAGCCTGACGACATCGACCTCGCCGCAGTCGACCAGCTGATCAACCGCCAGCGGCTCACCGCCAGCGCCGCAGCCGTCATGCTCGGCGTCACCACCGAACACGTCCGCTACGCGATCAGCCAGCTGCACCGACCCGGCAAACACAACGGCCGGAACACCCCACCCGCCAGCCGACGCCTGCGCGAGCGCGCCACCGCGCTCCTGACCGCTGAATTCTTCCGACGCGAGTACCAGGACGCCGGCAAGAACCTGCGCACCATCGAGGCCGAGACCGGCATCCACCGCAAACTCCTCGCCAAACACGCCAAAGCCCACGGCATCGAGCTCACCGACCTTCGCACGCTGAACAAGCCCGTCCCACTCGACCCCGACTGGCTCCGAGAACAGACCGAAGTCCACCAGCGCTCCGCCACCGACATCGCCGCCGAGGTCGAGCTCACCCCCGAAACCGTCCGCCGCAACCTGATCCGCTTCAACATCGCACGACGGCCGCAAGGCTTCGCCGGGATGCCCTCCCACGGCCGCACCCACCCCGACCTGCCGCAGGAGATCCGCCGCGCCGTCGAAGGCCCACCCCACGGCTGGCTGCGACTACGCCGCTTCCAACAGATTATCGGCTACCCCAGCATCAACGTCGCCTCCCGCGCGATCAAGGTCAGCGCCGCCACCCTCACCGCCCAGATCGCCAAGCTCGAGGCCGACATCGGTAAATCCCTGCTCAACCGAGGCCGGCCCCGCCACCCGATGACCCCAACCGAAGACGGCCACGCCCTGCTCGCCATGCTCGGACACCCGCGCGCCGCCGAACTGCTTGACCGGTACGCCAAACCGCTACGCGGCTGGCGCCCTGACGATCCTCGCCGCGACCGCACCACACAACGCCAATGAGCAGGACACAACGGCCGCCGACCAGGCTTGAAATGATCATAAATATCGATGAAGTCCTTCGGCGTGGAGCCTTGACAGGCACCGTAGGCAAGGTATCGACTGCAATGAGTGACCCCAGCCGGCGAGTGGATCACAACCCAGTCAGGTTTCGCTGAGTCGCCGTGAACCGCGCGGCGTGCAGCGACTACGGAAAGGGTCGTTATGCGAAAGATCTCACGGGCGCTGGCTACTGGCGCGTTCGCCTTCACCCTGGTCGGCGTGGGGGCCGGGGTCGCCGTCGCCGGCTCCAACACGGTGCAGGCCTGCACCCTCCGCGCCGACGTGCCGGACTCCGACAACAACGCATGGGTCGGCCGCGAGGGCTGCTCCAACACGATTCCCGGCACCGGCTACATCTATGAGGACCGGAACAACTGGCCCGACGACAAGGTGGGCGAGAAGTCCTTCGACGCAGGAACGGCGCTGGTGGACGGGTCCTGCGGAAACGGCGATGGCAACTACTACTCGAGGTTCGAGTCCAGCAGCGGGGCGTCGGCCGAGTCGTCGCGGGCCTACCGCTGCTGACCGGATCGTTCGAACGAGGACAGAGGTTCATTGAGTGACGGGCACAGTTGAGGTTCAGGACCTCTCGTTCTCATACAGGAGGCGCCGGGTGCTTACCGGCGCCTCCTGCACCGTCGGTCGAGGAGTGACCGCCCTGCTGGGCCCGAACGGGGCGGGGAAGACCACGCTGATCAAGTGCATCGTCGGGTTGGCGCGGCCCGATCAAGGACGGGTGGTCATCGACGGTCGCAATGTCAGCGACGGCAAGGCGGCGCAGGCGTTGATCGGGTACGTGCCGCAGAACCCGTCGCTTCCCGGCTTGGCGAAGGTGCGCGACCTCGTCGCTTACGCGGCCTGGCTCAGCGGCGTGGACGCCGCGCGGACGGACAAGGCGGTCGACGTGGCGCTGGACAAGATGCAGGCGCTGGACCTGGGGTCACGGCGGATCCGCACCCTCAGCGGGGGACAGCGCCAACGAGTCGCCCTCGCCACCGGCATCGTGCACGATCCACGGATCGTCATTCTGGACGAGCCCACAGTCGGTCTCGACCCTGGGCAGCGACTCAAGGTGCGAGAGGTGATCCGGCATCTGGGGACCGAGCGGCCGGTGCTGCTATCCACCCACCTGACCGAGGACGTCGAGCATCTCGCGGATACCGTCGCCGTCCTGGCCGACGGCAAGATCCGGTATCAAGGTCCCCTGGCGGGACTGGCCACGACCCAAACCGGCGTCGATGGCCGACCGGGGTCGCCGTTCGAATGCGCCTACGACGACCTGATCATGTCGTTCGGTGGTGCCGAATGAGCCGGATACGTCTGCTACTCGGCTGGCCCGGCCCGCTCTGGGTGTTCCCGGCCGCAGGTGCCCTGATGGCTGCCGGTTCGTTTCTTATCAACAGGAGCATGCTCGCCGCCGACTACGTCACTTGGGCGGCCGTCTCCGCCGCCTGGCATGAGTCGCTGTGGATCCCTGGGTCGGTGGCGGCTGCCGCAGCTGCGGCACTGGGCGCGGCCTACTTCCCGAGATCGTCGCCAGTGGCCGCGCCGCTGCGGCCGAGAGTGGACCACGGCCTGTTCCTCATCCATGGGCTTGCCCTGGCGTTCTGGCTCTGCCTGGGGCACGCCGTCGGGCTGGTTCCGATTGAGATCACTGCGGCACGCCAGGCTACCGCCGGAGCCTTGGCACTGCAGGACGTGATCGTCGGCCTGGCCGGCCTGGCCACGTTGACCTCGATCGGTTTCTGCCTCGGCGCGGCCGTCCGGCACTGGGTGATCGCACCCGCGGTCGGGCTGCTCGCCTTCGCGGTCATGGGCTTGCCCAATACATCGCTGCTCACACCGATCGGGTTGATCCTGCCGGTGCGGCAGTTCGTCACCACCCCCAGGTTCGAGTTAAATCCCCCGACGACCATCTTCGCCGTTGTGGCCTCCACCGCGATCTGCCTGCTCGCCGCCTCGCTGGCATCTTGGGCCAGGTCACGCGGGTCGGTCCGCAGCAACGGCCGCCTCTTACTGACGTGGCTAGCCGCAGCGGCAGCTCTCACGGCGATCGCGTTCGCCTGGCGGCCGGAACTGTATGTCGTGGACCGCCCCGTCGCGCGCACGTGTCAGCAGGTGCAGGACACGGAGGTGTGCCTACATGCGGCTAACGCTCCGGCGATGGCTCGAACCGTCGATGTCGTTGGGCGCTTGCGCGATGCGGGACTGGCCCCGGTGCTGCGCCGTGTGACGGACTTCGCGGTCTCCGATCACGACAAGCCGCGCCCTGGAGAGGCATTCGTTGAACTCAATCCAGGTCCTCTCGACCGTCGTTTCGTCGCCGCCACCATCCCCGACCAGGTCGCCTTCCTCGTGAGCGAAGCCATGACCCTCCGCGCCTGCTCGCAGCCGGGCCGATCTATCGAAGGCCGCGACATCGCGGCGGTGCTGCAAGGACGAATTCTTCAACTAGCCGGCTTCGCCCAACTGGCGAACACCGTGGCACCAGCCCAACCACCGTCAGCAGCGCAGAAACTGGCAACCATGAACGCCGAGCAACTCATCGAGTTCGTCCAGATCAACCAACAGCTGATCCGATCGTGCCTACTCTCACCCGCCAGCCTTCCGTGATGCGTGGCCGCGTCGCCGGACTCTGGCACGCCCGCGGCGGGCCACTCGCCTCGACCGTCATCGTCGTCGCACTGGTTATCGCTGCCGCGTTTCCCGAGTTGAGTCTGTCGGTCAGCACGGTGTTCGACCTGCCGCCCCGAGGCGTTGGCACCCCGGAGCTAGTTACCATCGCGCTGGCCAGCGTTCTTCCGGCGATCACCACTCCACGATTCGACGGGCGAGAACTCACCGCGCGCCGGTCCGCGCGGCTCGGACACCTGACCTACTCCACGATCATGCTCGCAGCCCCACTGGCCGTCCTGCCGGTCTGGTACTGGGTGATCACCATCCGTCACCCCGACACGCAGTTCCCACCCCTGCACGGCCTCATCGGCAATGTGGTTGTCTTCACAAGCACCGGCGCGATTCTCTGCCTCATTCTCGGCCCGCTGGTCGCCACCGTCGCCACGCCATCCCTGTTCGCACTACTCGTGGTCGCTCAGCAAGCCCTACCGGAATCGCTACTCAGCAAGATCTTCTCCACCGGCCGATCCTGGCACACCAACTACTGGATCACGACCACAGTAGCGCTCCTGGCCCTCGTCCTCAGTTGGCGCCTACGAGCCGTTCCATGGCCCAACCGTCCGTGACCACGAACTCAGCCTGACGGCTCAGCCCAACCGCCCCATCCCCTGCCTGCTCAACGCACGCTGAGGACACTGCAAACGGGCGCGCGTGCATGCCCGGCTGACGACGACGCTGCCTGGCACCCACAACTGCGCCTGTGACCAGCCGCGCCGCGCTGAGCGCCATCGCCGTCACGGTCTCCCTGAGCCTTCGACCTGCCCTCAACGCAAGCACAAGTCAGCCGACCAGCCTGGCGGGTCGGCCAAACCACCACGCCCAGAAAACGACACGATCTTGCGAAAGACGGAGCGACATCAATCTGCGAAGCAGGCCAAACATCCCTGGTCAGAGCGCCGCCCGACGACAAGATCAACGAGAACCTACACCGATGGCGGTTCTCACGCTTCTATGACGGCTTTCCCGATCTTGCCGGTCTCTTGCTGGATCGGTCACGACCGGCCGAACCCTACTCCGGCACGACCACGGTGACCGGCTCGTCATACTCACCGAGGTCGTAACGCAGCCGGTGGTTAAGGTCGCAGATCGCCTGGCGCAGATCTCGTTCAGTCCCGTGCGGCTCAAGTAGGGACACCCTCTCGAGCCGACGCCGGATTCGATCGGACAAGTTCTCCGGCACTCCGCCCGCCGCGAGTTCTCCTTCGAGCAGTGCCAGCAGTCCGATCAAGGCTGAAAGGTCACGGACGCGACAACTCCGAGGGGCGGCCGAGTCCAACCTGTCTGCACCCATGTCGGAAGGCTACGACTGCACGTGCATTGCATCAGCCGGTTCCTAGGATGACCGTGCGCTGAGCGAAGGCCGGCGCCCTTGCTCAACACCTGATCTGCCCATCCAACGGTCAGTCTGGGACCGCCGGACGCAGCATGAGCCGGGGAGCCGCTTCTGGCGGTTCCCCGTCGGTCGTCGCCGTGGGCTCGCCCTGGGCGTGCCCCGTTGCTATAACAGCCAGCTGGGTACTGGCATCGTCGATGGTTTGCGGCACGGTTGGGCCCGCCGGAACCAGCAGCAGCGCCACGATGTTCTGCCAGATGTGCACCATGATGGCGAGCAGGAGGCTGCCCGAGACCAGGTAGATGGTGGTGAACACCGCGCCGAGGATGGCGACGCCGATCATCCCCTTGCGAGCTTGGTAGGCGTGGGCCGCCACGAACAGTCCCAGGCTGACTATCACGACCAACGCCAGGGGCAGGTTGTACAGCCGCGTGCCGGCCGAGATTAGGAGCCCGCGGTAGATCACCTCCTCGGTGATGCCGGCGGTGGCGGCGACTGCCGCCGCCAACCAGCGCTCCTGCGCGGTCTGCGGGACTATCAGGTCGGTTCCGGCCCGAGCGGGGATCGTCTCTCCCCGCCTCATCCGATGGCGTGCCCGCAGGCCACCGACCAAGGTGATCACCAGCATGTACGCCGCGAGCAGATAGTCGATGCCGTCGCCGCTGGGCCAGGTCCAACCGAGGTCGACAACGGACAGGTCGGCGCTCACGAACGCGATCAGGGGGACGAAGGCCGCGGTGGCCCATGCCTGAAGCATGAAGTCGCGGTAGAACTGGGTCCGCCGTTCCGGGTCGGCGGTGAGCTGCTGGATGAAGCGGCGCCGATGCCTCACGCCGAGACCTGTCCCGACCAGGATGATGGTCAGCAGCGTCGCAATCAGAACATGCGTGGTCAGTTCCAGTGCCCCGTTCACGAACGACGATCATGGTCACGCGGGGGGACAGTGGCAACCCCTTCACTCGGTGCGAGCTTGCTCCCTGTCATCCAGGCGAACCGACGATCGCGCGGTGGACGAGACATCCGCAGATGCCGCCTACGCGACGGGTAAGGCCCCCACCAGCCACCCTCCGTTATCACGACCTCGGCTCGACTCGGACAGCGGTAGCCGTTGAAGCGATGGCCGGACTCGATGGAAGTCGTACCTCCGAAATCAATCGCTGATCGTCGTTACGGTCCGGGCACGTTCTTTCGTTCGTGGGTACCCGGTTGGGCACGTCGGGTCGCACGCCAACACCCCCGATGCACAGGAGCCAGGCACCCGCGGGAACAGATCGACAGTCTGTCCCGCGTCGGATGGGTGCTGCTACTTCGGCGTCGATACGGCGACGGGCACCGTCACCTCTGGCACGCCCTGGGTGTGGTTCACGTGTTCGCGCCAGCAATTGTGCCGCCGCGCGGCCCAGGCTCGGGCGGTACCGGTCACGCCGCCACTGCACGGCCCGGCCAGCCGTGCTCGGGCCGCCATGGCAGGCCCTGCCCTGCAGGTCGGTTCCGCAGACCAGCTCGCCGACCTGCTGCAGACGCCCCAGGCCGGACTCTCCGCATCGATATCCGATCCGACACACGCAGCACCCGAACCAACCCGTCGGGTCCCGGTAGCCGGGATCCCTCACAGACAGGAGAACACGATGGACCCCACACGCCGCATGCTGCTCGCCCTCGCCAAGCACGCCGAAGAGGCTCGTCTGCGCTGGAACGCCGAACGCGCCGCCGTGCGGGCCCGCGGCGAAAGGCCGGCGCGCACGCAGGCGTACGCCTACCACGTTCAGGCCAACCTGTGCCTGATCAGCGCGATCGGCGCGGCGGATCTTCCGGCCAGCTTCCGCATCTACGACGTCACACTGTCCCGCAATCCCCTCGTGGCGGCCGAGCAGCTGCGTCAGGTCGCCGTCGCCTACGACTACAGCGGCGCGATCGAGGCCGCACACGAGGCGGCGCGCCTGGCCTACAAGGCGGTGTTCGCCGAACCCGTCACCGCACAGGAGCAGCAGTACGTCGACATGCTCGCCGGCCTTCCCGTCGCGCGACGCGACAAGGTCGTCGACCTGGCCGAGGACCGTGCCCGCCACCAGGAGGCATGAGCCCGTTCGTCCGGCGACCCCGCCGGCCCTCAGCCGCCGCCAGGGTTACGACCCGTCGCGGGCGCATCTCCTGCCGGACGGACGCCGCCACGCACCTTCTGCGAGAGGATCCGATGAGCGTCTACACGCTGACAGCCAAGCCCGGCTTCGAGCGCTACACCATCCAGGTCGGCTGG
This sequence comes from Micromonospora sp. R311, assembly GCF_056780015.1. Taxonomy (NCBI): domain Bacteria; kingdom Bacillati; phylum Actinomycetota; class Actinomycetes; order Micromonosporales; family Micromonosporaceae; genus Micromonospora; species Micromonospora sp. R311. Next base: position 75,296 of record NZ_JBSWCE010000022.1, on the reverse strand, counting down.
AACCCGCACCGCACCTATTTCGCGACCGTCGTCGACGTCGCCTGGGACCCGGTCACCGACCCCGACAACGAACCGGACACGGTGCGGATGGGCATGGTCGAGACGGTTCTCGACCCGGCCGAGGTGCTCCTGGCCGTCGAACCCTATGCCGAAATTCCGGCCGGCCTGGTCACCGCACTGCGCACAGACCAGGCCGCGCACCCGCTGCGCCGCTAACCACGACCACTCGCGGCCCGCCGTCGCACCGCGACGCCACGGCCTCACATCGCACCCGCAGACCCCACCGTCCAACCCACCGCCCGCTTCGCCAGCCCGCGCACCACCGGGCACAGCCGATGGGCCATACCCGGCTGCCACCCACCATCGACGGGCGAATCCCGCGGACGGCAACCGGTCCGTCACACGCGCCGCCCCCAGGCAGCACCAGCCGCCAGCAGCCGAAGCCGCGCCTCCTCAACGGCACTCCGCCTGGCACGGCCACCTGGAATCTCGGGCAATCCGCGCACGTCCGCCACCGCCACGACGGTGACCGCACGTCCCGTCCCCCAGCGGGGATCGCCGCCACCCGATCCGCCGACCACGACGGCCAGCTCGGCGACATCGGCTCCGCACCCCTTCCGCCATCCGAACGGAGCACCAGCCCATGCCGCTTCACCAGATCCGCATCTACCACAACACCGAGGCACGGTTCATGCCCTACGACGACGGGCACCAGCTCACCGGCGCCGTCTCGCTCGGCCGTGACCTGCCCGCCGGCACTGCGCCTGAACAGATCGCCGACTGGGCGTTCCACGTGTTCAACGCCGACCTGGACCATCTGGAGCGCGACCGCCGCGAACCGGGCGGGGAGATCTCGTTCCTCATCGCCTGCGTCTACCGGCTGTTGCGGCTGCGGTCGCTGTCGGTCGGCGACGTCCTCGCAGTGGCCACCGACCGGGAGAGCTGGTGGCTGGCCTGCGAACCGTTCGGGTGGCGGCGGATCACGCCGCCGTCGAACGTGCACGGGCGATTGCTGACCGCCGAGACGGTGTACCAGAACATCGCCACCCAGGCGGGCCGATGACCGGCCCCCGCCACAGCCTCCATCGTCTGCACGAGGCTGAGCCGGCCGCCTACACCCTGCGGCTGGCGCCCACCCGGCTCGCCTCGTCCCGGCCCGATGCCAGCGCCGACGTCCACACCCCCGACACCGCGGTTCCCGGCACGACCGGAGCGCTGATCGACGCCCACTCGACGCCAGTCCCGGCGGTGCGCTGCCGGCTGACGGGCCGGGCCGCACCCCCACACCCGCGATGCAATCGAAGAGGACGTGACCATGACCAGCTCACCTGACAACAGCAGGCCACCGCAACCGGACGGAGCCGGTGGGAATAGCCGCTCGATGGCGGACCCGTACCAGCCCGGAGAACGAGTCGTGCTCGAGCACACCACCGACCCCCACACGCGGCTGCGTCCCGGTGACGAGGGCACGGTGCGCCGCTACCACCCGCACCACCAGGTTCTGGACGTGGACTGGGACAGCGGCTCCCGCCTGTCGATGCTCCTCGGCGCGGGCGACCGCGTCCGCCGCCTGCCGGATACCGGCTGGGACCGGGTGCCCGGCGCTGTCCGCGAGGCGGGAGCGGCAGCCGGGCGCGACGCCGCGCAGTGGTGGGCGCAGGAGGCGATCGGCGGACGAGCCGGTGGCGACGTGACGGCGACCGCGCGGGAGATCCTCACCGCGATCGAGGCCGCTACCGGGCGGGACATCGGCGGCCTGCCGGCCGCCGGCCGGGACGCCATCGCCGAGGGCGCTGCCCGCTACGCCGAGCACGCCCCGCCCGGCGCGCCGGAGTGGGAGGAGCTGCGAGGGTGGCAGCGGGACCAGGCGCGGTGGGCGTGGTGCGACGGCTTCGACCAGGCCGTCGAAGCCGAGGCTGCCCGGCAGTGCCGCATCGTGCTGCACCCCGATGGTGACGACCGGGACCTGAGCCACGTGTACCCGCAGCGGGTGCGCGTGGGCGGGCCGGGTGTGTTCGCCGGAGACTGGGCCTGGATGCCGAACAGCGGCGGGCAGATGCGGGTGCCGGTCGGGTATGTCGGCACGCTGGTGGATACGTGGAATGGGTGGGCGGTGTTCACCTGCACCCGTGAGGTGGCCGAGGCGATCGTCGCCGACCAGCAGGCCGCCCGAGACCGTTACCGGCACCAGCTCGCCGCAGAAGGTGCCAGCGGGGTGCGGCTGGACCGCCTGGTCGATCAGTCGATGGGGCGGTTGTGGTTCGACGGCGACGTCATCGTCGCCGACGACACCCGCGTGCACGACGACCCGGACGCGATCGAACGCGTCAGCCCTGACGTGGACGGCCGGTACGTCGTGATGGGCCGGTCCTGGACCTGGTTGCCGGTGCACCCGTACGACTGCGACCGCATCGCCGGTCACATCCCCGACCCGCCATCGCCTGCCTGATCCGGCGCCCTCGCCTCATCACACCGGTATGTCGTCGAGGGACAGCCGGTACCAGTAATCGGCGGTGACCACGTGCAGAGTGCCTCCGCGGCCGATGACCGTCGCGTGCGCCGGAAGCGGGCCCCCGCCGGGCAGCGTGAGCCGGTACTCACCGCCGACACGCATCGCCTGGCCTGCCAGTTCACCCACAACGAACCGGTCGTGGTGCGGTCCGTACCCTCCGAGCAATCCGACCCGGGTGTCGCTGACCACCAGGGCTTTGCCCCCGTCGGCCTGGTTACGCCAGCCCGTGACCGCATCGCCGCGGATCTGCACGATGGGGAAGTCGGTGTAGTAGCAGGTCCAGACCGCTTCGTCGGTGACGTTGAGGGCGTAGCAGTCGCTGATCGCGCCCCAGTCGTTGTCGACGTGGGACGGGAATCGCCACGTCGGCTCCAGCTGGGGTGAGAAGCGAACCAACCCGGCGTTGCCCATCGGCGGTGCGGCGTTGACGTCGCCCCAGCCGTAGTTTCCGTAGACGCCCTCATCGAAGTACCCCGCCCACACCTGTCCAGAGGTGGTGGTGAAGACGTGTGCGATGCCGTCGCCCAGCGTCGCCCGGGCTTCGACGTGTCCGGCGCTGTCGTAGACCACGGCGTTGCGGTCCGGGCCGTCGGCCCGCCACCGGCACCGAGCCCCGACCACCAGCAGTCGTCCCTGCGGCAGTGGCTGGACCGACGGATAAGCCAGCGTCAACCCGGCCAACGCCGTGACCTCGGCAGTGTTCCCCGTCTGCCTGGTCGCCCGGGCAGCCACGGGGCGGGCGGCGGTGGGGTCAGGAAAGATGGCCCAGCCCGGCTGGGTGGTGACCGACCGCAGAGCCGCCTCGCCCTCCCGCGCCGACCACAGCGCCACCAGGTCACCGGCGGGTCCGATCGACGCCGACACGAGCACGTCACGATGCTCAGGCGGTACGAGCCGGACACCCTCACCGAGTTCCCAGGTTGGCAGCGCACGGACGGTCTGCTCCCCGTCGCGCCGCCGCTGCTTCCCACCCTTCACCCCGGTACCTCACCACCCCCTCCCGCCCCTACGCCAGCCGATTCGACGCCCACCAGGCGGCACCCGCCCTGGCAGGCCGGGCGCGACCAGCGTCCGGCACCAGGTCAGGGTCTGGCGCCCGCCAGGAGCGGCGGGCAGGAAGGGGCACATCCACGATCAGGAGCCCATCAGCATGTTCGATGACCGCGCCGACGAGTTCGGCGAGTACGCCCACGAGGAGATCCTGCAGGCTCTCGTGACACACCTGCTCACCGCCGGTGATCTGGACCAGCTCTGCGACGACGCCGACCTGCCCCACCTGGTGCACGACGACGGCACCCCGGTGACCGTCACCTCCGCCCGCCTCTACCGCGACGCCGGGGTGCTGACCCTCGACCGCGGCGTGTGGCTGGAGTTGTCCGACGGCAGCGTCTTCGGCCTGACCGTGCAGGTCTCCCGCCGCCCACGCGACGAGGTCACCCTCCGCCGCCCGTAGCCCCTGGCCGCCGGATCGACTTGATCGATCCCGGGTCGGCTGCGTTCCTTGTCGTCGCCCTATGGGGGCGGCACCCCGTCCGGGCAGCCCTCACAGGGCTGTCCCTGCTCGATGTGAGCACCTCACGGAGGTTGCCGGGCCCGGCCCTGCCACAGGGCGTGCCCGCCACCGCCGTCTCCGCCGCGCGGAACCGCACGAACCGCCCGCGCACCCCGGAGACGGGTGCGCGGGCCCGATGCCAGGAGGACCCGTATGGACCCTGCAACCCCACCCACCAGCCCGGCCACGCACCTCGCCGATGGCGGGCGCCGGCCCGGCTACCTCTACCGGCAGGTGGCCGCCCACCTGGCCGCGCACCCCGATCAGGTGTTCAAGGTCGGGGAACTGACCACGGCGATCGCCGCCCGCTCCACCGGCGCGGTGTTTGAGGCGTTGAAGAAGATGGCCGCCGCCGGCTACGCCACCCACCAGACGAACCCCCACCGGTTTCAGATCACCCAGGCCGGCATCGACGCGGCCGGAGCGATGCCACCGCCCACCCCAGGCACACACCGCAGCGGCCGCACAGCGGGGCGGCGGCAGCCCGTCACGCGCCCCAACGGTGACCTGTACTACCCGCGCAAGCTCGCCGGTGCCACCGATGTGGACGTGCTGCGCCGGCTACGCGACAAGCGCATCCCCGTCCTGCTCTACGGGCCGCCCGGCACCGGCAAGACCGCCCTCGTCGAGGCCGCCTTCCCCGACCTGCTCACCGTCGCGGGCACCGGGGACACGGTGGTGGAGGACTTCCTCGGCACCTTCATCCCCCTGCCCGATGGCGGATTCGAGTTCATCTACGGACCCCTCGTCACCGCCATGCGCGAAGGGCGGGCGTTGCTGGTCGACGACGCCACCCTCATCCCACCGAAAGTCCTCGCCGTCCTGTATCCGGCCATGGACGGCCGCCGCGTGATCACCATCCCCGGCTACCGGAACGAACGCGTCGAGGCCGTCGACGGGTTCTACGTCATCGCCGGCCACAACCCGGGCGTGCACGGCGCGATCCTGACCGAAGCCCTCGCGTCGCGGTTCGACGTGCACATCGAGGTCACCACCGACTGGGACCTCGCCCGCCACCTCGGCGTCCCCCGCCCCGCCGTCCACGCCGCCATCGCCCTCAACGCCGACCTCGCCGCCGGCCGCATCAGCTGGGCACCCCAGCTACGCGAACTGCTCGGCTTCGCCCGCGTCCGCACCACCCTCGGCCTGCCCGCGGCGGTCGCCAACCTCGCCAGCCGCGCCCCCGACGACGACCGAGACCACGTCCTCGCCGCCCTCAGGGAGCAGTTCGGCACGGACGTCACCCCGCTGACCCTCGGCAAACAACGCTGACCACCAACCAGAAAGAGACGAGTTATGCCTCACCCCCGCACCCACCAGCGCGCCGGCGCCACGCCATCGGTCGCCGCAGATCCGCACTGGCAGGCGTGGTGCGATGCCTGGACCCGGCACGTCCCGCTGCTGACCGGCCGCACCGACCTGACCGTCGTCGTCGCGCCCGGCGCGGGCGGCGGCGCCCCGGCCTGCTTCTACCCCGACGCCCGCCGCATCGAGGTCGACGCCACCCACATCGGCGCCCCCGACATCGCCAACCCCCGCCGCGCAGGCCACAAACGTCTCGTGCCGACCGCGTACGGGCTGCTCGTGCACGAAGCCGCCCACGCCACCCACAGCCGGTGGACCGCACCCGCCGGCACCCCACCCGTCGTGGCCGCCGTCGCCGACCTGCTGGAAGAGTCCCGCGCCGAGCACCGGCAACGCGGCAGACGGCGCGGCGACCGCCGGTGGCTACGCCACACCGTCACCACCCTGATCGATCCCGGCGACGCGCCCGTCGACGACCCGTGGCACGCCGCCGGGCTCGCCGCCCTCCTGCTGGCACGGGTCGACGCCCGCATCATCACCGCCAAGGACATCCGCGGGGTGCGAGCCGCCGTCACCGCCATCCTCGGTCGCACGACACTGCGACAGCTGCGCGACATATGGCGCCAAGCCCACACCGCCGGTGACACCGACGCCGACCAGATGGTGGAGCTGGCGTGGCGGTGGTGCCGCATCCTCGACATCGACCCACACCGGCAACCCGACGTGCCGCAACCCGATCCGGGACAGTTCGCCGGCCAGCTCGCCCAAGCCCTCGCCGACTACCTCGCCCACGCCACCGGCCTCACCCCGGCCGAGTACACCGCCCAGCAGATCACCTCCCGGCACGCCGTACCCGCGACGTGGACCCGCCGCGACCCCACCGACAGCGAACGCACCGCCGCCCGCGCCCTCGCCGCTCGACTGCGCCGGGCCCGCACCCACTCCCCCGAACCCGACACCAGGCCCAGCCCGGTACCACCCGGGCGGCTGCGCACCCGCCACGCCATCACCGCCAAGGCGCAAGCCGCCGCCGGCACCATGCCCACCGCCACGCCGTGGCAGCGGCGCGCCACGCTGCCGCCACCGAAGCCGACTTTGCACCTGGCCGTGCTCGTCGACACCTCCGCCTCGATGCGCCCCTACGCGGCGCCGATGTCCGCCGCCGGGTGGATCCTCGCCCACGCCGCCCGCACCAACCAGGCCACCACCACCATGATCGGCTTCGGCAGTCGCACCACCCTGCTCGTGCCACCCCGCCAGCACCCCCTGACGGTGCTGCAGATGCGGACGGCCGGCGGCACCACCGCGTTCACCGACGCGGTGAAACTCGCCGACCGGCTGCTGCGGCTGCGCCAGCCCGGCAGGCTGCGGATGCTCGCCGTCGTCTCCGACGGCGACCTACCCGACACCGCACCCGCCCAAGGCCTCATCACGACACTGCACCAGGCGGGCTGCGCGGTGCTGTGGCTACGCCCCGCCGACCTGGCCGGGCACACCTTCACCCACACCACCACCCTGCTGGTCGCCGACCCGGTGCAGGCCATCGACGCCATCGCCGACGCCGCCGTCACCGCCCTCGAACACGCCTAACCAGCACAACTCACCGGTCACCGCCAGCGCCGCCACCGGCGTCCCGGTCAGGACGCGCGTGGCCGGCTGATCCCACACCGCCTGGCCTGACGTCAGCAGCCGCTTCTGCCCACCGCCTCGCATCACACGGCCGTCGCCCGGCCACCCCGCGCATCCGCGCACCCCGGGCACGGCCGGACGGCCGTGCCCGGGTTCCCACCCGACCTTCCGGAAGGGGAACCTGATGACACTGCCACCGCACACCCGCCCCACCGCGCATCCCACCGCCAGCCCCTCCCACCCTGCAGGCCGGCAACCGAGAATCGCCGTAGTCGGCGGATCCCTCACCGGCCCCACCCTGGCGCTGCTCCTGCTGCACGCCGGCTTCGACCAGGTCGCCGTCTTCGAAGCCGCCCCCACCACCGCCCCACTGGCGGGCGGGCTGATCGGCCTGGAACACCCCGCCCTCGACACCCTCGACCGGCTCGGCATCAACCAGAGCGAGGTCCTCGCCCACGACTCGGAAACCATCTGCCAGACCACCGTCCGCGACCGGCGGCCCGCCCACACCATCCGGCGGGTCTACCCGGGCCGCAACACCACCTGGACCCTGCTGCACGCCGCGCTCACCGCCCGCATCCCCGAGGCTGTGCTGCACACCAACCGGCGGGTCACCGGACTCGCCACCGACCGCGGGCAGCCGCTGCTGCACTTCACCGACGGCCGTACCGAACTCGCCGATCTGGTGGTGTTCGCCGACGGCCGCACCTCCACCGGCCGCCGCCTGCTCGACCCGTCCCGGCGGCTGCGCTACGCCGGCTACGTCGCCCACCGCGGCCACGCCCCCGCACCGCACGAGCCGCTACGCGACTTCCTGCGCCTGGAGCCGGGACCGGGCTGCCAGTACACCGTCGCCCCGATTCCGGGTGGGCTGGACTGGACGTTCTACCTCGACGCCAGCCCCACCGACTACACCCGCCGCTTCGGGGCCCCGTCCGAGCGGCGGATGTTCGCCCTGCCCCAGCACGTCAGCCCGGCCGCCCGCGCGCACGTCGACGACCACGCCGCCCGACTGCTGCCCGCGGCGCACGCGGCGACGGTGCACGCCACCACAGCCCGGATGGCGGTGCCGGTCATGGACATCGACCCGCCCACCCGCATGCTCTGGCCCGTCGGACGCGGGTGGGCGGTGCTGCTCGGCGACGCCCTCGCACCCGTGCGACCACACACCGCCCGCGGCGCGAACAACGGCATCGAACAGGCCGCCGGCCTGGCCACCGCCCTCACCCAACACCGCCGCTGGGCCGCCGACCTGGCCGCGGCCCTGCACGCCTGGCAGCACCGCCACCTCCCTGCCGCGGTCACCGCCGTCCACCGCGGGCCGGCCATCGGCGCCCGCCTCGGCCTCGGCGCCGCGCACCGCGGCTGACCGCCCCCGAACCTGACCGACCTGCCGGCGGCGGACGCGCACGTCACCTGCCGCCGGACACCGTCAGCTCCGCCCACCCCGGTCCAGCGGGCGCGGAGCCCTCTACCGTGAAGGAGACCATCCCCATGCACCACGAGCACCGCGCACGGCTGTCGCTGGCCTCGATCAACGACCTGCTCGCCGCCGTGCCCTACCTGCTCGGCTTCCACCCCGCCGACAGCATCGTCACCGTCGGCCTCACCGGCCGCCGAATCACCGTGGCCGCCCGCGCCGACCTCCCCGAGCCCGCCGCCGTGACCGACTGGGCGCACCTGGCGGCGCGGCAGCACAGCGCCCTGTTGCGCAACGTCGACGCCACCGCCGCGATCCTCATCGGCTACGGCCCCGCCACCACCGTCACCCCGGTCGTCGACACCCTCACCCCACGGCTGGACGCCGCCGGCATCACCGTCCTCGACGCACTGCGGGTCACCGACGGCCGCTACCACTCCTACCGTTGCCCCGACCCGCGCTGCTGCCCACCCGACGGCGTGCCGTTCGACCCGCACCACAGCCCCACCGCCCTACACGCGATCGTCGCCGGGCAGAACGCCCTGCCGAACCGAGCCGCTCTCGTGGCCAGCCTCGCCCCCACCGGCGGCGCCACCACCGCCGGGGCGAGCCGGCGGGCGCAGGAACGCGCGCTCACCGCCATGATCTCCGGCGGGCGGACGGCGCTCATCCGCGCCGGCAACACAGCCCTCGACGAGGCGTTCACCCGCTACACCGCCGGCAACGTGGCCACCGACGACGAAGTGGCCTGGCTGTCCGTCCTCCTAACCGACGTCGCCGTCCGCGACCGCGCCTCGCAGGCCACCGGCGACCAGCCGTGGCACCTCGCCCTGTGGACCGACATCACCCGCCGCGCCGACCCCGCCTACGCCGCCGCCCCCGCCAGCCTGCTCGCCCTCACCGCCTGGCGACAGGGACAAGGCGCCCTCGCCGCCATCGCCCTCGACCGTGCCCTCGCGGCCGACCCCCACTACCGCCTCGCCCACCTCATCGACCACGCCCTGCGCCACGGCATCCCACCGCCCGCCCTCGGCGACTGGCCCACCACCGCCAACCCCACCCCGTAACCCCCCACCCCACGGCGCCGCCGAGCGTCCGCCCGGCGGCTCCGGCCACCCGGTTCCGATCCCTGGCCACAAAGAACCGCTGATGGCACTGCACCTGCACGTCGACCTGCCCGTCCAGCGGCCAGCCCCACCTCGACCCGAACCGTCCCGGATCCCACCTCGTCTACGCCCACGGCTGGAACCCCACCACCGACGGCCACCGCCACGACACCGACCTCGGCGCAGACGACTTCGCCGAACACCTGCACCCCACCAAGCACTGATCGATCAGCTCCACGCCGCCCTCACCGGCGGCTACCGGTGGCCGCACCTGAGCGTCCACCGCCGGCACCTACCAGGTGCGCCTCACCCGCACCCGACACCACCCCTGACCACCAGCCCACACGCCGGTCCCGCCGCCCCTCCGGCCGGCGGGACCGGCGTGTCTCAGACACCTACAAGGAGACCCAATGCCCACCCCAGCCACTGCCACAGACCAACCCGCGACCCTGGAATCCGTTCTCCGCGACGCCTGGGACGCCTTCCACCCCGGCCAGCCCGCACCACTGGGATGGCTCACCCACACCACCACCCGCATCCACACCCACCTGCGCGAACAGCACCTCGCACCGCCTGCGCCACCCTCGGCCGACACCGATCAGGTGACCCGTCTGCGCCAGCAGGTGTGGCAGACACTGCGCGACGCGGTCAGGACACACGACATCGACGTCGACGGCGCCGACCGGATCCTGCACGCCCTGGACCTGCCCGGGCTGCCCCGCCGCTGGAAGATCCGCCTCACCCTCCCACTGGCGATCGAGGTCACCGCCACCAGCCGGGAAGAAGCCTTCGACACCGCCGAAGACGTCATCGACACCGCCCTGAACGCCAGCGGCCACGACAGCCACATCGACTGGAACGCCTCCAACCGCGACGACGCCGCCCCCGGCGACCTCGACCCGGCCGCCGACCAACCCGCCGACCTGCGATGACACCCACCGCCGGTGTCCTGCCCATCCACCGCGACGAGACGGTCCACCGGTGACCCGCGCCCGCACACAGCCAGACCCAGGGCCGGCGACTTGATCCATCCGCAAAGTCGAGCGTCACTGCACCCCGGCCGCCGCCCCGGCGAACCCGACAGCGGCTCCCCCACACCGCTGGCCTGGGCGGCGGCCACCCACCGCCGACACCAACCACACGAGGGGAAACCGCATGCGACACCGCCGTGCGATACCCGGCACCGTCACCGACATCCCGCTGTGGCTGCTCGCCACCGACGTCGCCGAAGCCCACCCACCCCACCCGGACCGTCCCGGACGCTGCGCCAACCTGCGCTGTACCCGGGAGGCATACCCGTGCGCGCCAGCACGCCACGCGCACCGCGCCCGCCAAGCCGCCACCCGGCCCACCCCGCCGGCCTACAGCCGGGCACCAGTCATCGCACCGGCCACCGCCCCCCGGTTCCGCGGCTGGTTCCGACCCAACCGGCCGACCTCCCCGGCACAGCGGCAGCGGCCCACGCCGACGCCACGAGCCGCCTGACGCCCACCCATCCACCCGGGTAGCCGGCGGCCGGTTCGCGTCGCCGGACCCACCACGTGAAGGAGGAGCCGTGAGTTTCCGCGCCGAGAAGACCCTCGCCGGGTACGCCCGCGCGGCAGTCGACCTGCGCCTACGCATGACCGAGTACTCCCGGGGCCGGTTCGCCCAGCAGTACCTGAAGGCGTTCCTCGAACCCCACCTCGACCGCAACCCCGACGACCCGGCCGCACAATCTCGGATCCTGGACGCGTTCAGCCGCGCAGCCCACCAACCGTGGCAGGACGGCGAACCCTACGTCCTCGCCCCCGCCATGACCGCCATCATCGCCGCCGCCGCCCAAGCCCTCGACCTCACCGGCGACATCGTCGGCAACGACGTCGCCCCCAGCGACGCCGGCGTGCTGTTCCTACCCGAACCCATCTACGAACGCGGCATCCACGGCCACATCACCTCCATCGGCGCGATCGCCTGGGCCAAGTTCCACAACCAGGCCAGCGGCCGCACCGGCTGGTGGATCACCGGCTGGGCCGACCGCGACGACCCCCTCGACCCCGCCGCCGCCCGCCGCCGCCACCAACTGGCCGAAGCACCCGAACTCGCCGCCCACTTCGGCCCATACGTGCTGCACTCCTTCGCCGAAATCCCCATCGGCACCCCCATCACCGCCCCCGGCGAACCACCCGAGGAAATCGACCGCGACTGGGAAACCGCGCCCGACGGCCGATACTGCCTCGACGAAGCAGCACTGCGCATGCGGGCCGTCGCGGCAGTGCTCTACGCGTTCTGGCGCATCCAAGAACAACCCCTCGCCACCGTCGCCCACCCACCCCTGGACCGGCCCGCCCGCCGCCGCGCCCTACGCGCCAGCCTGCGCCACCACACCCGCGTCGTCATGCTGCGCCGCACCAAACCCGTCGCCGCACCCACCGGAGAGGCGAAATGGCACTACCGGGTGCGGTTCATCGTCCGCGGACACTGGCGGCGCCTCGTCAACGCCGACGGCCAGCCATACCGCATCTGGATCCACTCCCACATCAAAGGCCCCGACGGCGCGCCGCTGCTACTCGGAGAAACCGTCTCCGTCCTCGCCCGCTGAACCCGTCAACGCACCACGAACCAGCCTCGCACCCCCTGCCCCGTGACATCGCGGAAGCCGCTCGCATTAGCACCCTCGACGCGGAACATATCGCGATGACCCTGCTGGACCGCGACCGCGCCCACCTCGCGGTCATCGGCCCCTTCCCCAGCGTCGACGCCGCCGACGCCTGGCGACCCACCGCCGACCGGTGGCCATCGGCCGACCGGCTCCTGCTCCCCGTCCACACTCCCACCGCCTGGGACTGACCGGCCGCCAACGAGCCATGCCGTCGGCACGGTTGGCCAACCCGGCCGCGCGCCACGCGGCCCCACCCCACCGACCCCCGAACCAGCCCCAACCACCGTCGGGACCTGCGTTCACCATCGCGACCACAAGACCCGACATCAGCAACGGGCACCGCCGAACGGGCGGTGCACCTCTTACCGTTCGACGGAGGCAAACACGTGGATCCTGTGCCCGAACCTGTCGACCCCGCTCCCGGCGCGACGCTCAGCGTCGGCGACCCGTCCCTCGGCAAGTCCCGGCTGCTATCGCGGCAGTGCGACACCTGCATCTTCGCCCCGGGCAATCGCATGCACCTCACGCCCGGCCGGCTCCGTGAGCTCGTCACCGAAACCCGCCGCCGGGAATCCTTCATCATCTGCCACGACACGCTCCCCCACTACAAACACCCCGACGTCAAGCCGGCGATCTGCCGCGGCTTCGCCGACCGCTACCGAACACAGTCACTGCAGCTCATCGAACGGCTCTTCGGCTTCATCGAGGTCGACCCGCCGCAGCCAACCCAACCCCCCGAACCGGCCGACAAGCTACGCCCGTGACCGACATGAATGAGAGCAGCAAGGCCTTCCTAGTTGTACGGCGCGCTTGCAGCCCCTCGTGCGCCAGCGGAACCTCGGACCGACCAAACGTGCGGCCGAACGGGCGCGCGGCAGCGGCGTGAGCGTTGCGCGCGTCACAGCGGCCGGGTGAGGGAGCGGTCAGAAGCTTGGCTTGGCTTTCTGCGGGTAAATCGTCTCGTGACGGGCCAGCATGGCAACGAACTCGCCGATCTTCCGCTCGCGGGTCTGCGCCCGTTTAACGGCATTGACGCGGTGGATGAGAGCGAAGCGGTTGGTTTTGGTGAGTACGTCGAACATGGCCTGAGCGGCGGGATCGGCAGCGATAGCGGCGAGTAGGTCAGCCGGCACCTCAGCTTCTGACGGCGGGGCGTAAGCGGCCGCCCACCGCCCGTCCGCCTTCGCGGCTTCTACCGCGGCGCGGCCTGGGGGCAGCATCCGCCCCTGCGCCTCCAGCCGGGCCACGTGGGCGACGTTGCGTTGTGACCAGGAACTACGGGGCCTGCGCGGGGTGAACCGGATCCAAGAGCTTTCCTGATCCCGTTTACGGGCCTGCCCGTCGATCCAGCCGAAACACAGGGCCTCGTCAACCGCCTGCTGCCACGTCAGCGTCGTGACTGTTCCACCCTTCCGGGTCAGGGCGAGCCAGACACCGGGCGACGTGGCGTGGTTGGCCGACAACCAGCCGCGCAGCGCGTCGGCGTCTGCGACGATCAACTCCTCCAGTTCGGCGCTCCCCATGAAGGCAGGCTATCGCTGCACCGTTGCCGCAGCCTCCGCCTGTGGGCCAGCACGACTCGCCGGGCTGCCGAGCGCACCGGTCGCTCGGCGGAAGCCGTTGGACGCAGTTCAAGCCGTTCAATGCACCCAGTTGCTCCCAACCTGCTCCCCCGAACCGGCCTTGCACCGAGCGGCCGGCGTCGGGATCCTGAACTGCCGGCCCAGCAGCTTGGCTGGCGCCAGCGCTGACTCCTGCACCCGCATCGGTCGATTGCAAAGCACGTTCACGAACGCAGCGCCTGTCAGCGGCATGAGAGTGCATCTGGTTTTGGCGGGCCTCTTTCACGTTCTGCTTGGCCCACCCGGAGGCCTAACCCAAACCCCGGCCCCACATCCGAGGTACACCCAAATCGTGGCCAGCGATAACTGGCACTGGCGACGTTCTGCTACGAACGGGTTTGTCGTACCGGGGTGGCGTCAACACCGATGTTGGTGAATACTGCGACGCTGTTCCCTTTTTTCAGCTGAAAGGCACTGCTGTGCACTACGCCCCGACAGCCCAGCCTCCCTTCCCGCGGGCACGGCCTATGGCGCGCCGTTGGCTGGTCGGCGTCCTCGTCATCGCGCTGTGCTCCGGGGGTTGGCTGTGGGCGCGACAGGCCTATCCGGGGAGGACGCCCGAGGACGCCGTAGAGAAGTACTTCGCTGCTCTCGCCGACCGCGACGCTGGCGCGGCCTTGAGGCTGGTTGATGACAGGCCCCGGGAGCTAACCCTGCTGACCGACGAAACGCTCAGGCACCCCGACTACACCCCGCCCGGCAACCTCTATGTCGAACGCATGCCGGAGACCCGCTTGACAGCGGATTCACCGATCCTTGTGAGGGCGAGCTATATGGTCGGTCAGCAGCGCTACGAGCGCGATCTGTTTTTGGTTGAAAAGGCTTTCGGGTGGCGGATTTCCATCGGGTGGGCCGACCTGCCGGCCAACACCAGAAGGGTATCCCCGCTGATGGTTGCCGGCACGCTGGTACCGAAGCGCGACAGCCCTACTGTGCCTGCGTTTCTTGGCGCGTACGTAGTGCGCCTAGCTGAACAGCCGCTATTTGAGGCCAGCCCGGTCACCGTGCAAGCTGGTGCAGTGACCACGAACAGTCTGCAGTTGCGGCTACGTGGCGGCCATCAAGCCGAACTGGAACGGCAAGTCCGCGAGTATCTTGACACCTGTGCTGACGAAACTGGCTTTACAACGCACCGCTGTCCATTCGGCCGCGCTTCCGGTGTACAGTATCCCCCGACGTTTTCCCGCAAAGTCGTCAAGTATCCCTTGCTTTTAATGTCGGTCGAGAATGACGGCACTATCAGCGTGCGGAGCCAGACCGGGGGCCGCGTCGAGGTGACCACTCGCACGTCGGGTGGGTCAACCCGTCTAGTCGCCGAAGAGCCGTTCGAGGTCAGCGGGCGTCTGGTGATCCTCGAGGGTGACCGATTCACCTTTACCAACACATAGGCAGCAGCTGATTTGTGTGGCTGGGCGAGGATGGTCGGAACAGGCCATTGACGAGATGAGGCCCACGTGGATGCTGGCTAGGTTCGCCATAGCGTGAGTGCCGAATCGGCGACCTTGCGATCAGGCAGGACCTGGAAGCCTTCACCGGTCGGGCGGGCACGATTTCGATGGTGACGCCGAGGTCGTTGCCTGCCGTTCACCCCGAGCCCTCGATTCGGGTAGATCCATACCGTCATCCACGGTATGGATGGTAGACACGTACAGATGCTCGGCGGTCAGTTCCGGCAGGTGACGACAGCCCTGGCAGGCGGCCTGGTTCGGCGATCGGAAGGGTGAATATGGCGGGTGCGGATCGTGCGGCGGTCGCGGCGGCCGCGATAGGTCGCATTGACACGTGGCTTCACCAGCACGCGCCCCGGGCACGCGCGGCACTACGACCGCCGGCGTCTGAGGCCGACCTCGCGGCGGCGCAGGAGGCAGTCGGCCATCCGCTGCCGCCGGACCTGCGAGCCTGGTGGTTGTACGCCGACGGGGCGCATCTTGGCCTTCAGACCGGCCCCGGGTGGCTTATCCCGCCAGGATTCGTGCCTTACCCGATCGCTGAAGCGTTGAAGAGTCGCCGCTTGTGGATGGATGTCGCTCGGACGGTCGCACCGCTCGACCAGTGGGACGACTTCCTGAATTCGGAGAACAACCGTCCAGCCGGAACGGTTTGCGAGACCTGGCTGCCTGCTTGGTTGCCCGTCGCCACCAACCACGGCGGCGGGAATCTATTCGTGGACCTGCGCGGCGGCCCAAAGAACGGCTGCGTGATGGAGTTCTATCGGGACACTGGCGCATTGGCCCAGCCAGCCTGGGCAGACGTGGCGGACATGCTTGACGACATTGCCGACCGACTGGAGGAAAACGAGGCGGAACTCGATGACTTAGGTCGGATCAACTGGCCGTGATGCCCACCACCGCCGGGTGCCGCCACGGCCGCCACGTTGAGGACTATTGAGGTTCCCCCGAGATGTGAACACCGGGTTATGCCGGGATCTGGTGCAGCGTAGTCGGTTGCAGGGTTTGTTCGTAGTCGGCGAGGCTGAGGTAGCCGAGTGCGGAGTAGCGGCGTCGGTGGTTGTAGAAGGCGATCCACCGGAACACGTCGCGGCGGGCGTGAGCCTCGGATGCCCAGCGTCGGCGGTCGACGTCCAACTCTCGCTTCAGCGTGGCGAAGAACGCCTCGGCCAGGGCGTTGTCATACGACGAGCCGATCCGCCCCATCGAGCGGCGGATGCCGTGCCGTTGGCAGGCGTCGGCGAAGTCACCGCTGCCGTATTGAGCGCCCCTGTCCGAGTGGAAGATCACGCCGTTGACCCGGCTGCCGCAGGCGGCGACCGCGGCGTCGAGGGCGTCGATGACCAGGCTGGTGCGCATGTGGGTGGTGATCGACCAGCCGATCAGGCGGCGGGTGGCGATGTCGATGACCGTGGCCAGATACAACCAGCCGGTCCCGACGCGCAGGTAGGTGATGTCGCCGCACCACCGCTGATCCGTAGCGTTGGCGGTGAAGTCCCGGCCGATCAGGTCCGGCGCCGATGGGACGGCCGGATCCACCATGGTGGTGCGTTTGCGGCGGCGCAGGTGCCGGCCCACCACGTCGCGTTGGCGCATGATCCGCTCGACCCGCTTGCGGTTGACCCGCACGTCTCCGTCATGCAGTTCAACGGTCACCCGGGGGGATCCGTAGGTGCCACCGGAGCCGGCGTGGATGGCCTTGATTTGCTCGGCGAGGGCGTCCTCGGCGGCGGCGGCGGCCTGCCGGGCAGGCTCGCTGGCGGCCCAGCGGTAGAACCCGGAGCGGGAGACCGCCAGGACCCGGCACAGCCGCTTGACGCCGAAGGTGGCGCGGTGGGTGGAGATGAAACGGAAGCGGCTGGTCACCGATCCGTCTCCTTGGCGAAATAGGCGGCTGCCTTGCGCAGGATCTCCTTCTCCTGCCGCAGCTCCGCGACCTCACGCCGCAGCCGGGCAACCTCGGCATCCTTGTCCGCCACCGACAATCCGTCCCCACCCGACGCGGTCGCCGCGGCCCCGCTCTGGCGTTCGGCGGCCCGGACCCAGTTGCGCAGCGTCTCGTGACTCATCCCAAGCTCACGCGCCACCTGGTTGATCGGCCGCTGCGACGAGCGGACCAGGTCGACCGCGTCACGCCGGAACTCTTCCGTGTACTTCGATGGACGCCCCAACGGGGACACCCCTTCCACTGGACCGACATCCAGTCTCAGGATGTCCACATCGCAGGGGGAAGAGCCCAGACCTCAATCTTGGTTTGTGGTGTCAGCGACGGAGGCTGCCGGCGGGTGCCCGTTGACATGCGCCGCGCCGTTTGCGGCCGTAGTTGACCAGTAGCGGCGAACGGTGCGTTCGGACCTGCCGATCCTCGCGGCGACGTCCGCCGGGTGCATGGTGGGGTCGAGGCGGCGCCAGTAGGACACGGCGGCGGCGGTGCCGGGCGGCACGTCGTCCGTCAACGCGATGTTGGGCCGATCGCCCTGGCTATCGCCGGCCCTGCTCGCCGATGACGGCCGAAAGTCGTCGGTTGGTTGCCGGGGCGGGTACTGCGGAGCCGTGTCGTCGGTGTCGGCGCGGCCTCCGCGGCCGCCAGGTGGGGGTTTCCTGACCGGCTCGGGCGCCTGGGTGCCCGAGCCCGAGCCGTCTAAGGCGACGGCCGCTCGGTGATCGAGGTGTTGACCGGCTGGGTGGGCGGTGGGAGCGGCGGCTGCACAGCGATCGTCTGCCGCCGCGGCTGCCGTGGGTGTGGCGGCACGGATCCGAGCGGTGATCTCGACGAGGCTGACGCTGGCGACGATGACGAGTCCGTCGACGGAGATCGGGAGGAGGTAGGCGGCCCCATAGCTGGTTTCGCCGTAGCGGGCGGCGACGCCGACGAGGTGCCAGTAGGACACCCAGCCGGCGATGACGGCGATGGTGGCGGCCGCGGTGATGCGGATCGCGCCAAGGAGCCAGCGGTGGTGGGGGACGCGGGAGATCAGCTCGACGGTGAGGAGCAGCGCGAGCGGCGGCCACGCGGCGATGATCTGGCTGATCGGGTTCGGGCGGGCGTGCAGGACGTTCGCGGCGACCGAGGCGGCGACGCCGAGGGTGAGGGTGGCGCGCACCGCCCACCGTAGCCGCCGCAGTTGTTTGCCAGCGACGACGACGGAGGGTGTGGCCGGGATTTGGGGTGCCGGGCTCATGCGGACGGTCCGTCGTCGGAGGGTCGTTGGCTGTGGCGCCCGGGTCGGGGTTGGCGCAGGTCGGTGATGAGGCGGTCGGCCAAGGTGAGGGTGTCGTCGTCGGGTTCGGCGTCGATCTCGGCGAGGCGGCGGGTCAGGGTGCGGCGTAGCGCGCGGATGGTGTCGACGTGCCCGAGTCGGGCGTGGGCGCGCATTGCGGCCTGGTAGAGGGTTTCGGCGTACGGGTGGTGCTGCAGGGCGTTCTCACAGACGGCGGCCTGCTGGTCGGGGTGGTCGGCGAGTTCCTCGACGAGGGCGGCGACGGCGTTGAGGGCCTCCTGCTGCACGGCGTGCCGGTGGGGTTCGAGCCATTCGTAGTCGCAGCCCTGTGCGAGGGGCCGGTAGGTGTCGACGGCGCGGCGTAGCGCCGTGATGCGTTCGGTACGTGACGCGGCGGTGTCGGCGGCGCGGATCGCTGCGCGCATGCGCCACAGGTCGATGTCGAAGCGGTCGGGGTTGAGCTGGTAGCGGTGGTGGAGGCGGGTGAGGTAGGTGCCGGGGCCGGCGGTGTGGCGCAGCACCGCGCGCAGGTCCGACACGTAGGTGTGCAGCCGGTGGGTGGCTCTGCTGGTCGGGGCGTCGGGCAGCAGGTCGTCGAGGATCGCATCTGTGGAGGCGTCGCCGTCGCACACGGCCAGATACACCAGCAGTTCCAGGGACTTGGCGCGTGGCTTGCGTTGCAGGTCGGCGTCGACGATGGCGGGCGCGCCGAGCACCGTCACCTCGACCCGGTCGCGGCGCGCCGGCAGCGGCGCCTGGTCGCCGGCGAGGCCGACCGGCTCTGCGTCCGCCACGGGCAGGACGGTGGCGCTGCTGCGGGAGGTGCCGCCGGCTGCCGGGGCGGTGTCGTCTCCGCCGACCGGGACGGGGGTAGCGGTCGCGTCCGGTTCGTTGGCGGCGGTGGGAGTGTCAGCGCTGGTCGTGCCCGCTTCCCGCCCGGGTGCTTCGGTCGCCTTGTCCGGGTCGCGTGCGTCGGCGTCGTGCCCGCTGGCCTCACCGGCCGCCGGCGGCGTTGCCGGCTGTTGTTCTGTGCCTGTGGTTGCGGTAGTCGTCGTGTGGGCTGGCGTGGGCCGGGGGTCAGGTGCGGTGTGGGCGGGTGCGGGCGGCTGGCCGGTGTGGGATTCGGCCAGGGTCACAAGGAGGTCGATGGTTTCGGCGGGGTTGAGCACGGTGAGCCGGCCGATGTCGCCCAGGTGGGAGCCATGCTCGGTGTCGCTGTCGGCGGGGGTGGTGCTGCCATCGGCGGCGACATCGACGGTGCCGCCGTCGGGCCACTCGCCGAGCAGCACGCCGTGGATGTCCAGGCGGTGGCCCTGGGTGAGCAGTGCGGCGAGGCGGGCGCGTTCCCGGCGGCCGGTGGCGTCGGCCAGCAGCATGACCGGTGGGAGGGGCTCCTCGTAGGGGTCGACGGCGCGCAGCTGCGTGACGGTGTCGGCGTCGTGCTGGTGCAGCAGCCGGGCGCGGTGCATCACCTGCGCTTCGCAGATCGTGAGCGCCTCGTCCAGGCTGGCGGTGACGGTCAACCGTGGAGTGAGCGGCAGGTCGACCGCGGTGACGTCCAACAGCGCCGCCGCGGCCGCCGCCGGTATGACGACCTCGGCGCGCGCATCCGGGTGATCCGCGCCGCCTGCGGCGAGTGCGGCGATCACGAATCCGCGCGCGGCGGCTTCCGCGCCAGGGCCGGTCAGGCCCAACCCTGCCGAGGGCCACCGCGACACCAGCGGGTTGTTCAGCGCCGGCACCACCGTAAACGGGCCGCCGGCTTCCGTGTCGCCGACGTCGACCGACGTCTGGTTGTGGTGGTCCGGTTTCTGATCATGGGTTCCACCACCAGTGCGGACGCTGCGCCGGTCCGCGCCGGGGGCGGCGGTGACACGGCGTAGTCCGCGGCGGATCTGAGCCACCACTCGCGGCATGGGGGTCAGGGCCGGGCCGTCACGGCGGGGCCGGGCCGACGAGGTACGGGGGACGTAGCGGCGTTGACGGTGGGCCCAGACCAGCGCGACGGCGACGGCGAGCGCGCAGGCCAGGCCGAGGTCGACCCAGCTGCCGCTGGGCAGCAACACCCCGCGCCAGGCATGTCCGGCCGCCCGGCTGGTGTCGTCTGCCCCGGGGCTGACGGTCTCACCTGGTGCGGTGCCGGTCGAGACAGCGCCGCTGTCGGGGGCCGCGGTGGCGGCGGGCCCGGGGGCGGTTGACTGCTGGGGGTTCACCGGCGCCGGAGATGGGGGTGACGTCTCGGAGGCGTCCGGCGCCGCACGTTCGTCGGGTCTGCTGGTCGGCGGTGGTGCCGTGTCTGCGGGCGGGTGTGGCCGCGGTGGTGGGGTGGCGTCGGCGGGCAGGTGCAGGGTCCAGCCGGGGTAGATCAGGTTCGGGTCGCGCAGGGTGCCACCGACGTGGGGGAAACGGGTGCCCCTGTTGAGGGCGAAGATCTCCGGCCAGCGGTCGGCGTCGCCGAGGGTGCGTTCGGCGATCCGGCAGAGGCTGTCACCTCGCCGCACGGTGTAGGTGGATGTTTGCCCGCTTGGTCGCGGATCCGGCTCGGCCTGGTGCCCGGTGGGCGTGGCGGTGGCTGGTTCGGCGGCGGGCAGGCCGCTGGTGGTGGCTGGGCTGGCGTGCGCGGTGGCGGCCGTGGCGGTGGTGGCGGCCGTCGCGCCGAGCAGCGCGGCGGCGAGGCCCTGGAACGGGCCGGGAAGGCGCAGGGTGGCCGTCCAGCGCAGCCGGCGGGCCACTGCGGTGTAGACGTGGGTGAGCACGGCGGTGAACAGCAGCAGCCACAGCATCACCGCTCCCGCTTGCGCGAGAACGATGACGAAACCGGTGCTCATCGGCTCAGCGATCCACCGCCGGGCGGCGGCCGGTGAGGGGACCTGCGGTGCCCACGCGCCGGTCGCGGCGAAGGCAACCGGTACAGCGGCGGTGGACAGGACGGCGGTGGTCATCGCCGCGATACGTGCTGGTCGGGATGTCACCTGGCCTCCCTTCATCTCACGGCCCCGGATGGCGGTGCTGCTGACGCATAGGGCGGGGCAATGCCGTGACGCTATGACCGTCAACGCCATGGTGGGAGGAGACGGCGGCTGACAGCACCTCACACCGCCTTACACGACCTCACAGCCACAGCTCAGCAGGCGTGACGGGGTAGCTGGCAGCTGGGCACGTACAGCGAGACAACCCGCGCTGCGGGTGAGTGAGCGGGACGTTGTGCGCCATTGGCGCATAGTTCGGGTTCGGCTCTTGCCGTCCACTCGGTCGGGCCAGAGGATCCCGGTGTCGAATGTGGCGCCGCGGTTGGTCCGGTCGATGTCGCCGCTTGGCGCGATGGTTGATGGTGTCCCGCTTCAAGACGCGCGGGCCGGGTGGATGACGACACCCGGCCAGCTCGGCGTGACGCTACGTAACGCGCGGATCGCGGCAGATCCGTGCACATGTGAAGCGCCGCGGACTGACCGGAGGATGTTTGCGTGGATTCAACAACGTTGCACTGGGCATCACGCCGGTATTTGACGAGGCGATATGAGGAACTGCAGAGGGAGTACGGCGGGCTGCCCAACGATGGCCGCCAAGCCGATGGGTACCACTACACCACCGAAGCGAAGGGGATCTTCCCCCGCTACAACGTTGCGGACGCCATCCTCATGGAAGTTGAGCGACTCGATCCCGACCGGCTACCCAGCGTCGACGTAGTGGCCAGCATGATGCTTACGGCTGCCGAGCGTGCGCACTGCCCGTTCACCGAGCCCCCGTACGACGACGTCGAGGCACAGGCCATCGCCGATGAGCGCCGGCTGTTCGCTGCAAAGGTACGGCATTGGACTACGCTGCCGGATTTCCGCACCGATCCCGTCCCGTATCGGCGCGTGCTAACGCCCGAGGAGTCATCAGCCTGGCGGACGTCGCTGCAACAGCGATGGGGGGTGCAGAACGGTTGGTGGCACCCGTTGCTGAGTAGTTCGGTTCCGAACGACGTGCTGGTGCTGACTGGAGAGTCGATGTGGGAGGGCGACGGCGTTGATCAGGTTCGCCGAGTGCTGCGAGAGCTGGGCCGGCCGCGTGTAGTCGAGTTGCGCGAGTATGGGGCCGACTACCTGTTGGATGTCGAGATCATGGCCCCGAGGTACACCGGGCCGGAGGGATTCTGGATCGACGAGCGACACGATTGGATTGCCTACGCATCCCACGAGGGAGCCGTGGCATTCGGCGGTGCACTCTCTGCCGGGCTCGTGGCTACCTGGCCTGAGGTCGACAGTTGGCGATGGCCCGGATGGCAGGAACTCGGCCATGGGTGACCCATGTCATCCTCCACGAAGCCGCAAGGTTCACCCCTCTCTGCAATTCAGGATGCCCGAGCGTCGCGAAGCGCCGACCACCCGCAGTGAGGGGCGACGACGGGCGGCTGACGTGCACGGACGGCGGCAGATGAGGGCGGCTCTCCTTGGAGACCGGTGGTCTCTGCTGCAAGGATGATGATGTGATCATTCCCGGCTATTTGGATGGGTACGAGCCCCCCTTTCTGCAGTCACCGCTGGTCGACGGTTCCGAGATGATGTCGAGCCCGCTGTTCTGGCCAGCGTTTCTTTACACCGTGGGCGGATCCGAGTCAGCACCGAACGCCTTCGGTTCCGATCCAGCCGACCTGAGCGAACTCATCGACACCTTCCTCGAACCGCGCCGATGGCCGGTGTTCTCACTACCGCTCGCAGGTCACGATCACCTTCACGTCGTCATGCGTAACTTCGAGGGTGAAGGCGGCGTCGACTACGTCCTTGCGCCTGGCTCCGGCAGCGAGTCGTTGCCACTCGCAGCCTTGGAAGGACACTTTCGCGGGCCCGCGCTCGCGTGGCCGGAACTTGTCGCCGCTGCGCAGCAGTCGGACGAGGATCATACGCCGGCGGAGCGACTGCTCTTACTGTTGCCTGCCTGCGCCGACAGCGACCGCACCAGCTCAGCCGTCGACATGGTGGCAGCGGCCCTCACCTCCATCGGCGCCCGGTCTGGCGCACGTCAGGTGAGCGCCGAGTTGCTCAATAACCGTCGGTACTGGACACCGTGTCAATGGGCCACGGTTGACGAAGTCCTCGTCTGTCTTGGATCGCACGCATACCGTAGTCCGGGAGGCGAACTATCGCCGACCGACCTCCGCCGCATCGCGGACGCGTTCAGATCGCCGGGTGTCGATCGACGCCGGTAGTCAACTGCAGCGCACTCTTCTCGGCAGATCCGCTCACCTGGCGGGCGCGCGGTCGGCGGCATGAGAGCATGCCGCCGGCTACGTGCTCGCCGGGTTGCCCGCTTTCCATCGGGTGGTTGACGTCTCTGTCATGCTCGGCCGGTGAAGATCACCCGACCCATGGTCGCCGGGGCGGTTGTCGCTCTTGCTGGGCACGGCCTTACTCTCGGGGTCACGCTTGCCGTGGCCATTGCCGCTGGCGGCGGCCCGGATGCAGATCTCGATGCCGGTGGCAGGTTCGGGTTGCTCTTCTTCGCCGTATTCACGTACGGCATTGCGCAGCTGGTGTTGCTGGGGACCTGCGTCGCGCTGTCCGGCCGCCTCGGTCGTGGATCATCGTCAGGCCTCGTGGCAGGCTGGGTGCTGGGACTGGCCGCAAGCCTTTCCTACCTGTGTGGCGGGTTCGGCGCATAACATCCGCTAATCGGCATGGGCGGATGCGTTACCAAGGCGGCTCGCAGCAAGGGCGGGCGTGGTGAGCCTAACGTGATCATGTAAGGCATCAGGTGAGGGCGATCCGTCAAGCATCATGCGAGACCAGGCATGCTGCTACGCGGGAGGCCAGTAGGCGAAAGGCCGAGGCCTGGACACGCAGTCGTGATGTGACGAGCGGTACCGGGCACTGCCATCCGGCGTTCGCGTCTTTCCGAACCGGTCGTCGTGGCACTCGGGTGCGCTGGTCGTCTGCCACGGCTCGGGTCGCAGGTGGCTGCTCTCCCCGAGTGTGGAGTCCGCCTGCGGGGTGCCCTAACCGGAAGCGGCTGGGCCCACTTTCTTTGCTCAGGCCGAGACCAGCGGCGGGTTGGTCTATCGGGAGGTGGTGGCGTCGCTCATGCTTGTGGCGGCGGTGCCGTCGTCGTTGTCGGGATGCAGGCCCGCTTCGGTGAGGCGGCGGGAGTGGCTGGCACGGAGCTCGTTGGCCGCGTGGTGGTCACCGAGAGCGGTGAGGGCGGCGCGGGCGCGGGTGTGCAGGTCGGTGTTGTAGGGGTCGATGCGGATGCTGGCTTGCAGCAGGGTGAGCGCGTGGTGGGGGTTGGGCGTGGCGTCGGCGAGGGCCGCGTAGGCGTCGATGACGTGCCGGCGCGTGCTCTCCCGGATGGGGTCGAGCCAGGGCCAGGTGCGTCCGGCGGCGAGCTCGGCGGGGTAGGCGTCGACGACGGACTGCCAGGCGGTGGTGGTGTTGGTGACAGCGGTGGCAGCGTGCCGGACGGCGGCGTGCAGCCGCCACAGGTCGACGTCGATGTGCGCCGGGTTGAGGCGGTAGCGGTCCTCGGCGTGGTCGATGACGTTGAGCCCGCAGGCGGTCCGGATGGTGCCGCGCAGTTCGCTGAGGGTCGTGTAGAGCCGGCCGGTGAGGGAGTGGCGGGGCAGGCCCGGCCACATCGCGTCGGTCAACTGCGGGGTGTCGGCTCCGTCGGGGTGGGTGGCGAGGAAGACGAGGATCTGGACGGCGGCGCTGCGGCGGATCGCTAGGGGTACGCCGTCGACGGCCAGTGTCGGCTCGCCCAGCACCCGCAGCTGCAGCCGCCGGCCGGAGGCGGCGGGTGGGAGGCGAGGTTCATGGCGGTTGGGCTGCCGCGGCAGCCTCCGCCGGGGTGCCACCGCAGGGTGCAGGGAGGAACTCGGCGGGGCTGGGTTGGGTGGTGTCGGCTCGGGGTGGGCGATCACCGTGAGCAGGTCGATCGCCGCGATCTGGTCGAGCACGCACAACCGTGGCCCGGAACGGTCGGGGTGGTTCGGGTCGTTCAGGTGGCCTGTCGGGTCGGCCCGCCATGTCCGGCCGGTCGGCCATCGGCCCAGCACGACAACTGTCCTGGCGCCTGCGGCCATGGCATCAGCCCAGCGCGTCAGATCGTGTGCCGCGCAGTCGTCCTCGGCTAGGAGGACAACGGTCGAACGGGCGGTGACGATGGCTGGGGCCCGGCGCCGTTCAGCCTCGTCGCCCGTTCGATGGGCGTGGCCTGTGGATTCGGCGAGCCGCGCCGCTTCGTCGGCGCTGTCCGCGACGGTGAGCTGCGGCAGGCGCCGTCCGAGCGTCGCCGCGGTGGGGCCGAGCAGCCTCGTCAGAGCCGCCTTGGTGATGACCAGTGACACCGTCGGGTGGCGTTGCCCGGCCAGCAGCACGGTGACCAGAAGTCCCCGTCCTACGGCCAAGGCGCCCGGCCCGGTGAGCCCCATGCCGGTGGCCGCGAGCGCGCCGATCAGGCCTGGAAACCCACCCGGGGGTGCTGGCGCGGCCGCAGGGTCGGGGAGGTCGGCAGGCGGTGCCCGGTGGTCGGCGAGGGCGGCCTGCACGGCGGCGACCGTCGTGGGCAGCGGGGCCAGGTCCTGCCCATCCCGGCCGTGGGCGTCGGGTGGGCGGGGCTGGTAGGCGCGGCGGCGGCGCAGCCAGACGAGGGCCGCGGCGCCGGCGACCTGTTCGGCGACCTCGCGGGGCAGCCAGCCACCAGGCACGATGATCCCGTCGTCGCTCAGGACCCGGTCTTCGGGATCGGTGGTCGTGGGGTGGCCGGGATCGTCGAGGGTTCCGGCCGCCACCGGGAACGGTGGCTGCGGCGGCGGTGTGGTCACCGTGTGGGTGGTGACGCCGAGAACGGCCGCTCCGGCCATCCCGCTGGCCGTTGCTTGCAGGGGCGTCGGTAGGGGCATGTGGCGCACCCGGGACGCGGTCGCGTGGACGCGGGACAGGACCCGGACGGTGACCGTGTAGGCGAGCACGAGCCACACCAGCCACGCTCCAATGGTCAGCGCTGCGGTGAGAGTCTGGGCGGTCAGGGGCTGCTGCACCCACGCTCGCACCTGCTCCGCGGTCGGCCATCCCGGTGTCGGTGGGCCGACCAGGGACAGCAACACCACCGGCGGACCGGCCAGGAGCGCGAGGACGACCAGCAGCGACATCAGCTGTCGCGGCCACCGCACCTCACCCACCTCCACCCGGCGGCACACCGGCCGGCAGCACTACCGCCGGCTGACCCGCGGTGGGTGGGGTGGGGCGGAGGATGCGCGTCCACAACCGGGCCGCCCACCACACCGCGACTGCGGCGGCGTAGATGACGCCGAGGATGCCGGCGGCCTGCTCACTGACGATCGCCGCCGTGATCACCGCGACGGGGGCGGAAAGGACGAGCCGGAACATCAGCGGCGCCACCAGCGCCATGACCACCCCGACGCCGAGGAGCAGCCCACCGACCCGACCGGCGATGTCGATCCACAGCACCATATCCGGCCACCGGTCGGCGGTCAGCGAATACTGGATCAACGCCATCCCGCCAGCCGCGGCGATGACCGATCCGGTCGGCGCGGCCAGCAGCGCTGACCAGCCGCCGTGCGGGGCCCGCCACTGCCGGGCGGCGACCACCGCCACGCCAACGGCCATCACCACGACCGGGGTGATCGGCCACAACGCCCACCGCAGAAACGGCCCCACCGGCAGGCCGAAGTACTGGCTGGCGACCACCGCATACAGGCTGGCGATCGCCGCGCCGAGGCAGACCGCGGCGAGGATGCCGATGCTGACCTTCCCGCCCTCGGTTCGGGTACCCGGGGTGGAGTCGCGGGCGGCAATCACGGATCCGAGGACGGTTCCCGCGGCGAGGCATGTCAGCAGGGCGAACACGGCGGCCATCGTGAACTCGCCCCAGTTCAGGCTCACCCAACGGTGCACGGTCAGCGCGCTGTGCTGCTGCGCCGTCAGCAGGCACTGCCCGATCATGGCCAGGGACGCGAAGCCGGGCACCGCGATGGCCACGGCCCGACGCACCGGCGGCACCGGCACCTCAATGACCGCCGCGGCGGGGTCGGCGGCGCCGGCGTTCGCGGCGCCTCGGGCCGCGGCGAGTTGGGGTTCGGGCACGACCGTCGGGGTGATGCCTGTGTGCTCGGCGACCGCCGCGGCCAGCTGCGGTAGATGGGCGCTGCCGCCGACGCAGTAGATCCCTGCCAGGTCGGCGGCGGTGAGTTCACTGGCGGCGAGGGCCTCCTGGGTCAGTTGCGCCACCCGCCGCGCCACCGGCCGGGCGGCCTCGTCGAGCATCGCGCTGTTCGCGATGACCGGTGCCTGGCCGGCAAGAGGCACCGTCACCGCCGGATGCGCCCCCAATGCCTCCTTCGCGGCGCGGACGCTCTGCGCCATCGCCCAGCCGCCCGCTCCGTCGTCCAGCACGTCCCGGCTGCCGGTAAGGGCGACGGCCAGGGCACGGTCAACGGCGGTGCCGCCGGCGGCAGGGTCGGCCAGGGTCGCGAGGACCTCAAAGCCCGCGGGGCCACGGCGCAGAACCGTCACCTCCGCGCCCGCGCCAACGTCGCACACGGCGATGAACGACCCGACCAGCAGTTGCACGCCGGTGGCCAGCAGATGCTCCGCGACGGCCACCGGGGCCTCCACCAGACGCGGCTGCGGCACCCCAGCCCGATGCGCGACCTGCCGCATCCAGGTACGCCGCCTCGGTCCCCAGCCCGCCGGCACCACCACCCGCACATCCCGCACCGGCCCACCAGCGACCCGCTCGGCTTCGGCCACAGCCCTGCGCAGCGGCGCCGCCGCCACCTCGAGCGCCTCTACACGAGTTCCGTCAACCGTCAACTCGTCGTCGGCGGGGCGGCGGGGGCTCGGAATGAACCTGGCCGGCTGCTCCCCGGCGGTCTGCCACGCCCGATGCCCCGTCCACACCTGCCCGTCGGCGCCCAGGTACACGCCGGTGGGCAGGTACGGGGCCCCGTCGAACGACAGGGCGGAGGCGCTGCCATCCGCCCACGCCAGGATGGCGACGGTGCTGGCGCTGCCGCAATCGATCGACAGCCGCGCCTCCCCCGCCCGCATACACATAGTCAAACATGAGGATCACGTTCACGTCATCTACCAATCACCGACAGAGAGCAGCGGGTGGGATCATGCTGCTGCCCACTCACTTGATCCACCTGAGGCGACTGATCCGGGCTGAGCTGGAACACCTCGTCGGACCGGGCGTAGTACAGCGTGTGCCCGTCACGGGCGAAGGTGTAGTTGGTGATCCCGGCCGCCACTGTCTGGGGCGCCGATCGAGGCCGATCACAGCCAGATGAAGCACCGGTTGAGACCGATGCGCGGTCTACGGACAAGACGGCAACAAAGTGCTGCCGCTACCCTGCGTCAACCAACCCGCTTCGTACCTTATAGCTGATCGCGAGCGGGAGATCGCGGCCCGGGTCGCCCTACGATGCTGAGTAATTCGTCCAGCAGTTCCAGCTCGGCCCATCCGTTGACCGCAATCTGACCGGAGGCGTCGACGCTTACCTCGATGCGGTCGTGCGCGCGTTGTACATCGTCGAGCAGATGCGGGAAGCGGTCACTTAGCAGGATGAACTCCTGGTTCGTCGATCCGACCCAGGGCCGAACGGTGTCGATCCGGTCACGGAGGAACGGACCGGCGACGAGCAGGTCCGTGGCGCCGAGCAACGCGGCAACGTCATCACGACCCGCCTCGGCGGCCTTTTGCAGCTGCAAGCTGGTGTATCCGGTGAAGGCCATGACCGACCGACCGACCTGCCGTACGGCGCTCGCGACCCTGGCAAGTGCCGCGGCTTGGTCGAAGGGCTCGCCGCCGAGCAGCGTCAACCCCTCGGTGCCCGAGGCGAGGATTCGGGCTGCGAGGTCATCCGGTGGTACCTGCTCCCCGCCGCGGAAGGTCCACATGTGTGGGTTGAAGCAGCCAGCGCATCGGATAGTGCAGCCCTGCACCCAGATCGCCGTGCGGTCGCCCGGTCCTTCAGCGCGCGTTGACGGCAGGAACCTTGCTACTGACACCAGTCCCGAGTCGGTCGGGGGGCGGGGGAGACTGCCATCAGACATCGAGCACGCGGCCGTGCGGTGGTGGCGGCTGGCTAGGCGGCCGCCGCTGCGGAGGTGCGCACGTCACCAGGTTTCTGATGTATGCGAATTCGTGCGGGGCCAGACTCGCCGCTGCGGCGAACTCTTCTACGCTGCCGAAACCCTGGCGTGCCTGCCGCTCGACCAGCACCCGTTGCACACGGTGGGGGTGGAAGTTCGGGAGTGCGGCGAACTGCTCGGGTGTTGCGGCGTTGACGTCGATGGACGCCGGGGCCGGGGCTACCGCTGGCGGAGCTGGGAAGGGCTGTTGCGGTGCTGCCGCTGGTGGCTGATGCGGTGGCATGGGTGCCGCCGCCCGGCCTGGACCGTAGTAGGTGCCGGGGTCCGGGATGATCCCGGCCACCGCAGGCGGCGCGGACGGTGGCATGTAGGACCGCGGCCCGGCCGGCGCCGGTGGGTTGTGTGTCCAGGTAGGCGGTGGTGCCGTCGGTTGTGCGTACCAGGGCACGTGGGTTGCCTGCCAGCGCAGCCACGCCGAGTTGATGAGGCAAGCGTGAAAGATGCTCGCCACCCAGACGGCGAAAAGTGCGCCGGCTGCCCAGCCGCCCGCAGTGGTCTCCTCGCCGGGCTCGTCGAAAAACGGGATGGTGCCAACGCTGATAGCGGTGTAGGCGATGCCTGGGATCCACCAACTCGGGCGTCGGGCGCGAAGCCCGACGTAGAGGAAGCCTGCTCCTCCGAGACAGCCCATGCCGAAGATCGGAAGCAGGAGCCACCAACTGTGCAGGATCCGCCATCGCGGGCTCGCGGCCGGATTGGTGGGAGGTGGGGCGGCCCATGCCCCGTTAGGCACGTTCGACATTGCGATCTTCCTGAAGGTTCTGCGCGTTTACGTTGACCCTGGTGTAGTCGGCGGTATAAGCACTCTCCACGGTGCGCGCCTGGAGTAGCTCTTCCAACATGCTGATGTAGTCGAGGCAGCCGCTCCCAACCACACCCTTCGTCTCGGCGCTCACGACGCCGTCGCTCGTCACGGTCAACACGATTCGTGGCTTCTCCGTCATGATGACCGTCGCTCAACCGCGAAGACCATTCGTACGCTTGCGTCGTCGGCGACGGTCTCTGACTCCAACCGAAGTCCGGCAGCCGGGGCGCGCTCCCGCAGCCGGTCGAGTACGGCGCGCTGTACCTGGCGCCCGTATCCGGCATCGATAGCACGAATGATGTCGACGGCTCGTTGCTCATCGACCTCACCGGTCAGGTGCGCCGACCACACACCGTCCTCGCCACGCCGGAAGTTCGCCTGCACGCGGTCCCAGGCCGCGACGATCCCTTGATCCTCGGCGGAGACGACCGCGTTGGTCTCGCGCAGGGCGGCGGTGAGCAACGTTTCGTCCCGCATCCGTGTCTGCACCTGGCAGATGATGCGGCCACGGTCATCGCGGTCGGCGGTGGCGCCACGAACGGCGACGACGGTGGCCACGGCCAGCGGCACCAGCAACAGTGAGACGCTCAAGGGGCCACTCCTCTCGTTCCCGTTGCCGGCGTCAGAACTCGACCGACCTTCCACCGGCGTTACGTGGTGGCGCATCGCCGGGACGGTTGGCAACGGTGGGCGCATCGGTCGTGCCGGCCCGCCCACGAAGGTCCCAGTCCTCCGCGGCCGTGGCCGCAACCGCCCGTACCTCCGCCCAGGCTCGAATGGCGTTGATCCGCTCCGCCTGGGTCACGCTGAGCGGCACCATGTTCATCACACCATGAACGAGGTCGTCCTTGCGCAAGGGGCGTCGTTCTGAGAACGCGTCGAAGAGGCCGGCGATTACTGCCTGCTCGATCTCCGCTCCCGAATAGCCTTCGCTCAGTCCAGAGAGCTCTTTCAAGAGTGCATCGTCAATGGTGAGATCTCCGGCTACGGCCGGGCGCGTCAGCCTCTTTGAGATGTGGACGGCCCAGATGGCGGCGCGTTCCGCGCTGGTCGGGAGGTCGACGAAGAAGATCTCGTCGAAGCGCCCCTTGCGCAACATCTCCGGCGGAAGGGTCTCGATGTTGTTCGCGGTCGCGATGACGAAGACAGGCTCCGTCTTCTCCTGCAGCCAGGTGAGGAAGGTGCCGAAAACGCGTGACGAGGTGCCGGAGTCGCCGCCGCCGGCACCGCCGCCCGGGAAGCCCTTCTCGATCTCATCGACCCAGAGGACGCACGGCGCAGTTGCCTCCGCTGTCCGAATGGCGTTGCGTAGATTCTGCTCGCTTGATCCGACGAGCCCTGAGAAGACCCGACCGATGTCCAACCGGAGCAGCGGCAGCCCCCAGGCCGCGGCGACGGCTTTCGCGGTCAGCGACTTGCCACAGCCAGGCACGCCCGTGATGAGCACCCCACGTGGCGCCGGAAGCCCGTACTGCGCCGCCTCCGCCAACCAGGAGTTATCCCGCTTGGCGAGCCACCGCTTCAGATTCTCCAGTCCGCCCACGTCGGCCAGCTCCACGTTGACGTCAACGAACTCCAGCAACCCCGACTTGCGTACGGTCTGCCGCTTCTCCTCGTGCACCAGCGCGATGTCTTCGAGGTCAAGCACGCCGTCGTTGACCATCGCGCGGGCGAAGGCGTTCTCCGCCTCCTGCAGCGTGAGTCCAAGCGCGGCCTTTGCCAGCCTCTCCCTGCCGACCTCATCCAGCCCGATGCGGATCCGGCCACTGGCACAGTTAGCGGCGATCATCCCCTCGAGCACCAACCGGATTTCCGCCTCACTGGGAAGCGAGAAGTCGACGATCGTGACGTCCTTCTCCAGCTCTACCGGTATCCGCAACACGGGAGAGACGAGCACGAGCGCGCGAGCGACTGGGCCGGACTTGAAGGCCGATGCCACGTCCCGCAACCGCCGGATCACCCCTGGACTTCCAGGCCGGTCCCCACCGCCGTGCGCCGCGTGCAGGTCCTTGAATATGAGGACGCTGGGCTCATCGATTCGAAGCGCGACGTTGAGCGCATCCTCCGGGTCCGTCGTGCCCTTCCGCGGGCTACCGTCCGGCTGCAGCAGTCCTTCCGTGGCCGACCAAGTCCAGACGGCTCGGGGAGTGCGAACCAGGGCTGCGTCGCGCGCGACAGCTGTCACTTCTCCAACGACCCGATGTTCTTCGTACGACTCGACGTAGAGGATGGGAAAGCGCGCCTTGAGCAGCTGCGACAGTGCTTCACGGAAAGCTCTCGCCATCGCCGTCTCCTCCCCCGACCACCTTGGGCCGGCCGACTTTAGCAGTTCCCATAAATACCCAGATGGACGAGACTGGGTGCAAACTCCACATAAGGGCGAAGCCCTGAAGCGGCGCTACGAGCGCCATGAGCGCCGTCGACGCCAGCAGAGACGGGTGTAGTCGCCCCTCACCCAACGTCTGTCACCATAAGCTTCCACATAGAAGTCGGCGACGCGGAAGGCCTTGATGCTCGAGCTCGTTGGCGGCTAGGTCACATACTCCCGGGTTGAAACGCTCGACACCTTACGCCGGTATGCGCTGTCCACCCGCATGCTTACGCTCAGTAGGCGCTTCCGCGGTGCTTTCACAGCGCACCACGTTTCGGTTTACGCCTACCGCACCTACGACTGCGTGCCGGCATCGACGGGTCCTCGGTTCAGCGATCTTGATCTGTTAGTCAGTGCGGGTCTCAATGCCCGTCCCGACGTGACCGCCCTCGCCGCTCTGCGCAGCTTTGCCGATCGAGCGGCTAGGCACCTAGAGGCCGCCCATACCCTGCAGCCAGACTTCTTGCAGTTGGCTCGGACGGAGCTAGGCGATGACCCACCCGAGCAAAGCGCGGGCTGGCACCTTCGAGAGGCCTGGCGGCAAGGGATGGCGACTCCTTGGCAAGATGTTGCCCGCGTATACAAGACCTTGCACCACAAGCGGCCGAGGCTATCAACCGCACCATCAAGGAACCGGCCGGCCAGACCGGGGGCTGAGCCTCGGTGGCCGGGCCCGTCGAATGGGTTCGACGATCCCTCGACGGGCCTGCTTACTGGGGAGCGTCGAACTTCTCCAGGAATGCGACCTCGCCACGTCCTCCGCCGTCCATCCGGTCACCCTTTACCCATGACTGTGCCCCTCCCGCTGCCCGGTTCGGGCTGCGGGAGGGGTAGCTTCGTCGCGCCTGGGCAGGTCACGCTGCCTCGTGGAATACCTCTCCCCCGAGCACCTCCGCCACCTTCCGGCAGGATGGCTGGTCCGGGCAGCCAACCGTCCAGTTCCGGCCGAGCACTAGGTCGACGTCCGACACACCCTCGAGCAGCTCGGCCATCGCGTTCGGCTGCTCCCGCGCCTGTGAGGGGGACTCGTAGATGCCAATGGTGTATTCCTCGCCCGCGACGTAGCAGCTGCCGCGGGCGAGTGCGCCGGTCGGGTTGGCGACCGCCTCGTAGCCGGTGCAGTCGATGCCGCCCTTGTCGAGGGCCTCGACCAGCAGAAGGGGGCTGGCGTAGGTCCCACCGTCGATGGGTGGTGGCGAGGTCGAGGGCGAAGGGCTCGCGGTCGCAGGAGACGCGGCAGCCGTGGGCGACGGGGCTGCGGCGGGCTCGCTGCCGCAGCCGGCAGCCCCGGCGACCAGTGCGACAGCGGCGGCGAGGCGGATGGCTCGGATCATTCCGGGCAGGCTAGTTGCTGCCGCAAGGGCTGGGATCCACCGTGTGGCGAGTTCTCGTCGGACATCTGGCGTCCGATCCGAAAGGCCTTGTTCGCCCTACCCAGCGAAGCGCCCCTGCTCGGCATTAGTTAGCCGGGGCGGCTATCACGACTCGAGTTGGCCGACAATCCGCCATGTCGTGTCCCGGCTGTCACCGCCGCTTGCCCTGCAGTAGCCGCAGTTGGCTTCGTGCCCGCCCGTCGTGGTCGTCCTCCAACAGACCGTCGTCCTGTCCGAGGCTGCCGCTGCCATGGTCGTGCGACACATGCTCGCTGGCGTCTTGGCCATCGAGTAGGCCTGCTTGGCCACGACGAGCTGCTCGCCGCAGACCGAACACCTAGCCTCGGGCGGTGCAGCTCGGCGCGCAGCTCTGGTGCCTCCGCGACCTGTCCACGCAGATCATCCACCAGGCTCTTGACCTGCACCCTGAAGCGCCTTCAGCTCGATTACCGCCAGATTCTCCGGCCGGCCCACTCGCCGGCTGAACCGGCAGCACCTGGCGTGGCAGAGCCGCTCCGGGACACCTCAAGAGATGCTCAAGCTTCTGACACGTCACAGCTGAGCAGCAATGAATTTACATACGCTCCTCGGATCCCGCCGGCTTCTACGTTCGATCCAAGTCGGCGAGCACGTTCCGCCCTAAACGGAGGTTGTGGTCACGGGTCCGTGGGCGTCGTGGAAGCCCGACAGCTGCCATGGCGCGAAGGCGAGCACGACGTCGCTGCATCTAGAAAGGACGTTCCCGGATGGCACTCATAAAAGGCAGGCTGCGTCGGAGACAGCTCCTGGCGCTGCCGGTCGCGGCGCTTGCCTGCGTTCTGGTAGGTGCCGGTCCCGCTGCCGGACACCGAGCGGAGGCGGAGGCTTTCGTTCCCGGCACCTCGTACTTTGGCGAAAACGACTACATCGAGTACGTGGCCGGCAACCTGCCGGTGATCTTCACTGCCCCGCACGGGGGGCTGCTGGAGCCGGAAGCTATTCCCCAACGTTCCTCGGCCTCGTGTGGACCGGGAACCGTCACCGTGACCGACACGAATACCGAGGATCTCGCCCGCCAGATCCAACAGGCCTTCTTCAGCAGGACTGGCAAGTACCCGCACGTCATCATCAACCGCCTCGACCGCTCGCGCCTGGACGCCAACCGGGACATCGGGCAGGCGGCTTGCGGCAACCCGTTGGCCGAGCAAGCGTGGCGTGAGTATCACGAGTTCATCGATGCCGCCAAGGCGGACGCGCTCGCCGAGTTCGGTCGAGGCTGGTACACGGACCTCCACGGTCACGGACACACCGTCGCGCGCCTGGAGCTTGGCTACCAGTTGACCGCGGAGACGCTCCGCCGCTCTGATGCCGAGCTGGACGCTACCCCGGCCTTCGAGGAGAGCGTCTCCTTCCGGACCTTCTCCGAGGAGTCGCCGCTGTCGTTCTCGACGCTCCTACGCGGCCCGACGGCGCTCGGCACCTACCTCGCCGATGCCGGGTATCCGACAGTGCCGAGCCAGCAGGATCCGGCCCCACAGGTAGGCGAACCCTATTTCACGGCCGAGAATCCTCCCAGCTACAACACCCCGCGGCACGCCTGCTCGGACGGCGGCTACATCTGCGGGGTGCAGATCGAGGCCAACTACGCCGGCGTGCGGAACACGCTGACCAACCGCTCCAACTTCGCGACCGCGATCGCTGACGTCTACTCGGATTTCCTCGCGCAGTTCGGTGTCCGGATCGAGCCCAGGGCGCAGACTCCGCCCATGCCGGGCGACGAGATCATCGTCGACAACCTGAACTCTTTCAACGACCCGGCGAAGGCCCGGTTCGTCACCACGGGTCGCTGGGCCGACGGCAACAACAGCCAGTCTTACGGCCTCAACTTCCAGCTGTCCTCCAGCACGTTGGCGGAAGGTTCTACCGCGGAGTTCCAGTTCTACGTTCCGACGCCGGGATCGTACTCGATCGATGCGTGGTGGCCGGCGCAGTCCGGTCGGTCCGGAAGCGTCGTGTATCAGATCCACGAGACCGACGGCACCGTTCTCGCGGAAGTGGTGCGCGATCAGCGCGTCGACGGTGAGCAGTGGAACCCGTTCGGCGTCCACCACTTCAGCAAGGCGGGCTGGGCCAAGGTGGTGGTGTCGCGATCTCCCGGCTCGACCGGTTCGCTAGCCGCGGACGCCGTCCGGGTGACCCTCGCGCACCTCACACCGTCGGAAGGTGTCGCGGTGCTGTCGGGGCTCGTCGGTGAGCTCCCGGTCGATGCGGGGAACGCGCAGTCGCTGAACGCGAAGCTCGATGCCGCGAGCGCGCAGTTCAGCCGCGGCAACGTCGAGGCGGGCAAGAACCAGCTTGGTGCGTTCATCAACGAGGTGGGGGCCTTCGAGCGGGCCGGAATCCTCTCGACCGAGCAGGCGCGGCTGGTCATCGACTACGCCGAGCGCGTAACCTGCGACGCTGAGCAGCAGGCCGGTCGATGACACCGAACCGTGCGTTCCTCGATGAAGGGAAGGACATGACTCGCTCTCGGAGAGCCCTTGGCTGTGTCCTGCTGGCAGGTCTGCTGGTGGGCGCAAGCCCTGGCTCGATGGCAATC
Source organism: Micromonospora sp. R311 (assembly GCF_056780015.1). Lineage (NCBI taxonomy): Bacteria > Bacillati > Actinomycetota > Actinomycetes > Micromonosporales > Micromonosporaceae > Micromonospora > Micromonospora sp. R311. Next base: position 38,557 of record NZ_JBSWCE010000022.1, on the reverse strand, counting down.
GCCAATGCGGGCAGCAACGATCAGTCGCTTGGCATCCAGTCCACCGTGTCACTACCGGCGCACGCGCAGGGCAACCCGCCGCCGTGGTCGGGCAAGGCGTTCCGTCAGGGTGTCGTGGCGGTGGCCAATCCCTACGCCGCCGAAGCCGGCGCCCAGATCCTCGAAGGCGGTGGCAACGCGGTTGACGCCGCGGTCGCGATCGCCTACGCGCTCAACGTGGTCGAGCCGCAATCGGCCGGCATCGGCGGCGGGGGCTTCATGATGATCCACGAGGCCGAGACCGGCGAGACGGTTGCCATCGACTCCCGCGAGCGCGCGCCGGCCGGTGCGACCCCCGACATGTTCGTGGGCGTGCCGAACCCGTCGCTGCAAGGGGTGGCCGTTGGCGTACCGGGGATGGTGCGCGGCACCGAAATGGCGCTGGCGCGCTACGGCAACCTGTCGCTCGCTCGCACCCTGCAGCCGGCCATCACGCTCGCCGACGGCGGCTTCGCCGCCACGCCGCGCTACTCGGCCGCCAGCTGCAGCAGCCGCGCACGCAACTCGCCCGAGGCCGCGGCGTACTTCTGCCCGGACGGGGTGCCACCGGCGGTCGGGTCGCTGGTGCAGAACAAGCCCCTCGCCGAGACCTTCCGCCTGATCGCCGCCAACGGCGCCGACTGCTTCTACGTGTACATGCCAGAGAAGGGCTGCGACATCGCCAAGGGCATCGTCGAGGGCCAGAAGTTCAACCGCCCGCAGGCGCCGAACGGCAAGGGCGGCAGCATGACCTTCGCCGACCTCGAGAACTATCAGGCGACACTGCGCACCCCAACGCAGAGCACCTACCGCGGCTACCAGATCCGAGCGATGTCATCGCCGTCATCGGGCGGTCTGACGGTGAACCAGATGCTGAAGATGCTCGAGCGCCTTCCGATCGGGGATGAGAGCCAGGGCTTCGGCTTCGGCGCATCGAAAACGGTGAACGTGATGGCCGATGCAATGCGGCTCGCGTTCGCGGACCGGTCGATCTGGATGGGTGACAGCGACTTCGTGCCGGAGCCGAGCCGGGGGCTGCTGCACCCGGAGTACATCGCGCTCCGCGGGGCCGCGATCGTGCCGGGCCAGCGGATCACGCCGAACCCGACACCGGGAGACCCGCGCCCGTACGAGGACCCGGACGTGGAAGCCGGCACGTTGATCCCGACGGCCGAACCGGTCACCGGGCCGGGCGAGACGACCACGCACTTCTCGGTGGTCGACAAGTGGGGCAACCTGGTGTCCTACACCAACACGATCGAGTCGTCGCACGGCATCGGCGTGTTCGCCGGCTACCGCGATAACGGTGCCTCGTTCCGCAACTTCGGCTTCCTGCTGAACAACGAGCTGACCGACTTCAACCTGACGCCGACCGTCAACCCCTACACCGGCGGGCCCGGGTTCAACGATGTGCAGCCGGGCAAGCGACCGCGCAGCAGCATGACGCCGACCCTGATCCTCACGCCCGACGGCAAGCCACTGGTTGCCTTCGGCTCGCCCGGGGGCTCCACGATCATCAACTCGGTGTTCAACGTCGCGCTCAATCTCATCGACCACAAGATGACGATCCAGGACGCGATCGATGCGCCTCGCGTATCGGTGACCAGCGCGGCAAGCTCCGTCTCGCTGGAGAACGGATTCCCGCAGGACACCGTCGACGGTCTGCGCTCGCTCGGCTACACGGTCAGCACCGGCGCCGACATCGGTTCGGTCCAGGCAGTAGTGGTCGATCCGAAGACCGGCAAGCAGTACGGCGGCGCCGACTCCCGCCGCGAAGGCACGGTGATCGGCTTGCCAAGACCACGGTCGTCCTGACCCTAGGTCCGGCGCGGAGCCCCCGCATGACGTGGTCTTCCGACAGATCACCTTCAGAAAAGGGGGCTCCGCGCCGGGGTGAACCAAGCGCCGTTTCGCTGCCATCGCTGTCCCGCCCCACTCGGCGACCTGCACCCGAAGCGCCTTCAGCTCGATCACCGCCAGACTCGACGGCCGGCCCACTCGCCGCCGTCGACCCGCGAGACCTGGCGCGGCAGGGCTGCGTGTCCGCCCAGCTTCCGCCACAGGAACTCACAGCTCAGCGCCCAGACGAAGGCGCGCTGCTCGTTGTTCGCCGCCGCGCCGTGACCGCCGTCGACGTTTTCGTAGTACGCGACCTCGTGGCCGTGTTCGCGTATCCGGGCCGCCATCTTCCGGGCGTGCGCCGGATGCACACGGTCGTCGCGGGTCGAGGTGATGAACAGGACCGGCGGGTACGGCTGGCCGCTGCGCACGTTGTGGTAAGGCGAGTACTGGCGCAGGCGATCCGGATCCGCTCGCCCGCCCTGGTCAGCAGGTAGTCCTCGCTGCGGAAGAAGTCCAAGCTGCGACCGACGAAGTCGCGCTCGTACCCGGGGGTCTATACCAGGCCGCCAGCCTGCTACCGGGCCACCTGGTACCTGCCCGGGGCGGGACTTGCGCCAGCGGGCGACGTGGCCACAACCTGCGATGAACGACACAGGCACCTCGCGTGCGCTGGGTCGCGGGCAAGGCCGACCTTAGACTGCCGCCGCTCATGATCCATGGTCCGTCGGGTGCGGTAGAACCTGCTGGTGGGGGCGGCACTGGCACAAGTCGCGGTGGACCAGGTTCGGAATAGCTGTGAACCGGCCGGAGCCGGAAGCGACGGTAAGCAAGGAGAACGGCATGGACGGCGAACTCGTGTATGAGATTGCGCGTTACAGCCCCCGAGGCGAGGAAGAGCGCTTGCTCGAGCGAGCGCAGGTGTTCCGGAGAGGGGAGATGCTGTGGCGGTGCAACGCCGATGGGCTGGAGGTCCCTTGTCCTGGTGGTGATGTAGCCGCACTCATCAGCGCTGACCCGACGCTCAGTGAGGTGCGCCCGGACGAGGTCACCCGGGTCCAGGCAGACCAGGAGGCGCTGCGGAACCTGCCGCTGGTGCTTTCTGCCCCCGGTGGCGGGGAACTCGTTGATCGAAGCCTGTGGTCTGACGGCTTGTGGGAGAAGCACATCGAAGGGGCCGAGAGTGCGCAGGAGCGGGGGGTGCACCGTGTGTTGTACGTCAACGGCGCTCGCTGGCCGGTGTTCTCCACCTCTGAAGGTGAACGGTTCCTGCCCGAGGACCCCGGCTCGTGGGGAACGGAGCCGCTCCTGTCCCCCAAGTGGGGCGAGTTGAGGTTCACCGAAACAGGCAGTATGACGTCCGGCGTCGATCAGACGGCGATCGGGCTAGTTACGTCCGGTGTCGTGGCCTGCACCACCGATTTTGACGAATCCGAGCCCGAGGACGTCATTCTCGCGCGACGCGGTGACGACGCTGCGGCGTTCGTCGACTGGCTTCTGGACGGCTCCCTATCAACAGAGTTCTTTGACAACCCGGTTGGGAAGGAACTGCTGGCGCAACTGTTCGTCGAAGCGAGTACAGGGGGCCGCAACGGCGAGGCCGTTCCGGGGAGCCGGCTCGTCGAGGTTGACCAGCAGAATTCGATCTTCGGCTGCTACGACAGCAGCGAGTGGACGCTGCGACTGGCGCTGGAACCGCTGATGGTGGATGCCATCCTCGACGTGCTCGCCGACCGTAGCCCTCGAATCGGGGAAATCGGGGAGGCTGCCCGGAATCCCGACTCACCTGCCGGCCTTGCAAGGAAAGCCTGGCTGGAGCAGTGGGAGCGAGATCGCGAAGCGGTATAGCGGACCTGCGCTTGCCGAAGGCCTCGTCCCTGCAGGTCACACCTAGCATCAGCAGTTGATCAGGAGGCTGCATGGACACGGCAGTGATCTGGATACCCGCAGACATCGACCCCGTCGAACCTGCCGTGGCGAAGTGCCTGGACCACAGCCGACGGCGAGGCTACCGGTTAGAGGGCATCGTCCGTGGACCGTGGGAGTCGGTGAGCTGGATGGTCAGGAACCGCGAGGTCGATGTGGTCATCATCTCCGACCAGGCGTACGTGCCGCTGGTCTCGGCATTCCGGATCGAGGTTGCCGGCGACTAGGAACCTCGCGCGTGTGGGGAACAATGTCCCGTTCGCCGGGCGGAAACTGGGCACGGGCGGTTGGAGGCCGGTCCGGCCGGCGAGGCAGACTGGATGCCTATGTCGCCGTTCAGTCCCAGCCTCCGGCTGCACGACCGGTACGTCCTGCGCGAGCGCATCGGCCTCGGCGGGATGTCCGAGGTGTGGCGCGCCGACGACGACGTGCTCGGGCGCCCGGTCGCCGTGAAGGCGCTCGCCGGCGAACTGGCGGCCGACCCGCAGCTGCGGGCCACCATCCAGCGCGAGGCCCGCGCCGCCGCCCGGCTCACCCACCCGCACGTCACCCAGGTGTACGACTACGGCGAGGCGACCCTGGCCGGCGGCACGGTGGTGCCGTACCTGGTGATGGAGCTGGTCGAGGGGCGCAACCTCGCCGACCGGCTCACCACCGGCCCGCTCGCCTGGCCCGACGCGGTGCGGATGGCCGGCCAGGTCGCCGCCGCGCTCGCCGCCGCCCACCGCATCGGCGTGGTGCACCGCGACATCAAGCCGGGCAACGTGATGCTCACCGACACCGGCGCCAAGGTGCTCGACTTCGGCATCGCCGCCCTCGCCGGCCCGCGCGCCGGGCAGACCGGCGAGCTGCTGATGGGCACGCCGGCGTACTTCGCGCCGGAGCGGATGACCTCCGCGGCGCCGGACCCGGCCAGCGACGTCTACGCCCTCGGCGCGCTGCTCTACCGCACCCTCACCGGTCGGGCCCCGCTGCCCGTGCAGACCTGGGAGGACGCGATGGAGGTGCACGCCCGGCACACGCCGGTGCCACCGCTGCGGATCCCCGGCCTGCCCGCCGACATCGCCGAGCTGACCCTGGCCTGCCTCGCCGCCGACCCGGCCCGCCGCCCCACCGCGGCGCAACTGGCCAACCGGTTCGCCACCGGCCAGCCGGCCGACCCGCCCACCGCCATCCTGCCGACCGTTCCCGCCGGCACCGCCCGCCCGCCGGCCGGGCACCCACCAACTCTGATCGACCGGTCCCTGGTGACGCCGCTGGTGCCCCCAACGTCGCCGGCCAGCCCGTCGGGCTACTCGAAGCGGCTGTTTACCGTGCTCATCGCGGCCGGCCTCGCTCTCGTCGTCGGGCTGGTCGGAACACTCGCCCTCGGCGACGAGCCCGACACTCGGCCCGTCGCGGAGCCGGTCGTCGCCGCACCCATCGACCAGCCGGCGTCGGCCGCGTCGGGCACGTCGTCGGGTCCGGCTAGCAGCCCGCCAACGAAGCTCACTCCGGTCAGCCTTCGGCAGTTGGCCACCGAGCTGGCGGCGATAATCGACAACGCGGAGAGCCGAAACGAGATCGACCCAGAGACGGCCGACGACCTGCGGGACAAGCTCGCCGGCCTCAACCGGGGCAAGCCCAAGGACCGGGCCAAGCGGATTCGGGAACTGCGCGAGCGGGTCGCCGAGGCGGCCGAGCGGGGCCGGATCAGCGCCGACACCGCGACCCGCCTGCAGGACCTGCTGGCTAGCTACTCGCAGGGACGCGGTGAGGAAGAGGACGACTGACAGCTCAGGCGCAGGCTGATGCGGTTGGTTATCCGAGGTAGGCGACGACGACCGCTATCCGACGGTCGGTTAAGGTTTCGCCGCGCCGCGGTCGGTGATTCCGGCTGGCGCCGGGCCAACATCCGTCACAGAGGCGCCGAGGTCGGCGGGAGAATCGCCCCTTCCGTTCCAATCTGGCCGGACGTCCGACGGCCAGCCAGAATTGCTGCACGAGCGATCACACCTCGGTCATCCGTACGACCGCTGGTCCCTGTTGTCGCGAAGTCATAGATTGCTGACTCTCCGCTCATCTCGAAAGACGGGAAGGGCATCGGCATCCAGAGGGACCGAACAATGGTGCATGAATCCGCCACGCCTCCGCCGCCGGACCAACCGCCGTCCGTGGGTGGACCCGTCCCCGGGCCCGCAGGGGTGCCTGCCGCATCGCGACCGATCCGTGAATGGATCGTGCTGGGCGCTGGCCTCGCCGCCATCATTGGCTCGTTCATGCCTTGGGCCAAGGTGAGCGCTCCGATCCTGGGGACGATGACCGTGTCGGGTGTCGACGGTTCGGACGGCTGGATCACGGCTGGACTCGGTCTCGCGATTGCCGTCTACGCCGGGTTGGCCCTGCGGGGTCAACGGATGCCTCTCGTCGTGCCGGTCCTTGCCGGTCTCGCCGCCCTCGGATTGCTCGGACTCGGCGGCTGGAAGATCGTCGATCTTCAGTCGGCAGAGGCGGACATGCGGGCAAGCATGTCCGGTGAGGACGATCCCCTGGGCATCGGCAAGGCGATGAGCGCCGCCACCCAGATGAGCGTGGGATCCGGGCTCTGGTTGCTGACGCTCGCGGGACTGGCCGGCGCCGCAACCATCGCCGTGGTTGTGGTCAGCCGCTACCGCTCCTCCACTGCTGGAGACTGAGGCACCACTGCCTGCCCGTTCACTCATCTGCGGGCACGTCGTGGAGGGCGCCCTGCGGAGTGGCCCGTCGTAGTCTCGCCGCCGCTGCCGCTTGTCTGCGGCAGCGGCCGCACGGATTCCGCGTCAGTTCACCTCCCGCGCCGTGGCCACCTTCGGTGGACCACCGACCGCCGCAGCGCAGTGACTTCACGGTTGGGTGTTGCTGGCCTGCGACCAGGTCGGGGCGGATCCTGCCAGCGAACGGCGCCGGCGCACAGGATCGATGTAACGGCTGTCGCGGTCGTGACGCCTGCATTGGTGGCAGTGCAGAGGTCGGCTCGGGACGTCACAACAGTCCACGTCGGGCCGGCAGCATCTCGCCCGAGTCCGGTCCGAGGCTGTATTGATAGCTGGTGTGCCGGTCTGCCTGGGCTGAAGGGCATTTGTGTGCTTGACCTGTCCGCCATTGCGCGTGAACGTGTAGTGCTAGCGACCGTTGCTGACCTGATCGTGGCGGCGACGGCCGGTAAGGGCTTGCGGGTGGTGGTAACTTGCCCGGCCTCGCGCGTCACTGTCGTTGGGCGCCTGGTTCGCGCATTGCACGCGCGTGGTCGGCCATGCCACTACTGGGTTTCCAGATCGGGCCGCCCCGACTTTGCCCGCCTAGAGTCAACCGATAGCGAAGCGAGCGAACCGACGGTCATGGTGATCGCAGGTATGACGGCGCCGGCCAGCGGACGCGAGGCTCAGCTCATCAACCTTCGCGTGGCGACGCACGCCCCGACCGCTTTGGCAACGAGCGCCGCTGACCGTCAGGCGAGCGCTGTGCCCTTGGGTGCCAGCCGTCACTTGGACATTCTGCTTGACTATCACGACCCGGGTTGGCCGAGAGTCCGCCATGTCGTGTCCCGACTGTCACCGCCGCTTGCCATGCAGTAGCCGGGGTTGGCTTCGTGCCCGCCGTCGTGGCCGTCCGCCAACAGACCGTCATCCTGCCTGGGGCTGCCGCTGCCGTGGTCGTGCGGCACATGCACACCGACGCCGTCGCCACCAAGCTGGCCGGTTCGGCCACGACAGTCTGCTCGCCGAGCAGGCCGGAAGACCCAGTGGGTGGAGATGTGAGAGACGGGTGGTGGCGTGGCCGCTGCCGGGACGGCGAGTATCAGTTTCGCAGTCGGGTGATCACCGGCGGGTGCAGTGAGCTGGGGATACTTGTCGGCGAGCAAGGGTCGCGGAACGTGCAGGGATAGGTAGCCTGCCAGCATGAGTGCGGACGTGTGGGGGCCCGAGCCGGCGGACCCGGCACGGCCACACCGTGGCGCGGTCACGACCCTGATGTCACAGCACTTCACCAGCGGGACTGTTACCGCGCTCCGACACGCGCTCGCCGCGAAGGTCTGCGCCGCGGGACTCGCCGGCGACCCCGGCTTCGACTTCGTTCTCGCCGCGCACGAACTGATCACCAACGCCGTCCGCCATGGCGGCGGCCACGGGCGCATCGAGTTACGCCGTGAAGAAGACACCCTGATCTGCGAGATCACCGACCAGGGCGAGACGACTGACATTCTGCCCGTGCGGCCACCGACGGCCGATGTGCCCGGCGGGCGGGGACTGTGGCTAGCCCACCAACTGACCGACGGGCTCATCCTCACCCACCGCCCCGACGGAGTGACCGCCACGGTCACCGTATGCTTGCAGCCATCGATCGGCCCCGACATCAGCGCCGCATCGGGCGCACGACACAACGACGATCTCAGCACCCCTGGGGAGGGCACCACATGATGAACCCCCAGCCAAGCTGGCAGCACCACGTTCATGTCGAGCCGGACCGCAGGATCGTCCTGCTCAGAGGAGAAATCGACGTCAACGGAGCGGCCCACCTCCTGGACCTCCTCACCCACACGATCAACGCAGCGCAGCGGGTCGACGTCGACATGGCAGCGGTCCAGTTCATCGACTCGACTGTCATCGGCGCACTGATCACCGCCCGCAACACCGCGACAGCGAGCGGGAGACAACTCGTCGTCACCAACCCCAGCAGAACCGCCCGTCGAGTCCTGGATATCACCGGCGTGCTCGACGCCCTCTCGCCCACCAGCACCTGACGGAACCTCACACCCGCACCGAGTAAACCCTCGATTCAGCGCCTGGTCGTCGCTACGAGTCGTCAGCGACGAGTGAGCTGTCACGCGGCTAGGTGCCCCAGTCACGGGTCTGGTGGCCGCCCCACGTCAACTGACGAGACCCCTCAGGCCGTCCCCGGCTATCCCAGATGGCTCTCACCAGCTCACCCAATGCCCCGGACGGCCACTTCCACTCGCTGGCGGGCCTCTTGAAGATCCATGGGTTAGTAACGCGGCAGCCTGCGGCAGCACCCCAAATGGGGGTAAGCCGGGCGGCTTACGTATCAGGCGGTCGCTTACGCGACGCTTGCCGCCTGGCGCCTATCGCTGCGAAGCGCTCGGGATAGCCAGATCCGAACTGCACCGCTTGAACGCGTCACCACCTGGCCGTCACCGCCCATGTCGGCGTATAGGTGAACGCGCCCAGCCGCATACGACCGAACGAGGCCAGCCCCCCGTACCCGCCCACGCCCCTCACGATCAGGAAGACTTCGACATTGCTCAGTTGATGCAGGGCCGTCATCGGGCCCGGCCAGGACACCAAGCTCGCGCTCACCCGACCCGCCGGAGTCGACACAGCTCTCAACGAACGCTGCGGTAGTGGGTCGAGACCAAGCCGACCCGCACCGCAGCCGCGCAGCGGCGAGGAGCGGAAGCGGCGCGGTAGGGGGGGCTGTCCGGCTGCCTTCACGGCAACGACGTCCGCCAGGCAGGGCCTGGGCCGTGGGTAGAAGGCTGGCCCCGTTCATCCGTACCTACCTGGTCACCTTCACCCGTACGCCGACAGCCCGTCCGGGAACAACCTGCAGACGGAAGGGACGGACCTGTTTGGTTGGCGCGGACGACTTCGGTCACCGTGAGCGTGTGGTCAGGCCGGCCCGTCAGGCCGGTGAGTCTGGCGGTGAAGACAACAGCCACTGTGCGGTCCGTCGGACGGCATCCGGCAGGTCGCCGCGTTGCCGCAGTTCCGCCAGCAGTTCGTAGTGTCGGTCTGTGCCGATTCCGTAGGCGATGCCATGCAGGATAGATTCGCCCGTGGCCGAGGGCCTCCGCAACCACGCCCCATGTTGCTCGGCGAGTATCCGACGCCAGACGTGGAGCGGATATACGCCAGCGCAATGGGGTGTGGCCCAGGCTGCGGCGTGGCGAAGGTCCGCGCTGGAACCGTCATGGATCAGTAGAGTCCGCATGAGCGGCCGGTGGATGTCGACACCGAACGTGGTCAACGTGCTCAACGCCGACGGAGCAATCTCCTCGACCCGGCGCGACAGGTCGCTGTGAAGCTGGGCCAGCAGTGCGGCGGCCACGGCGTCGCGGTATGGGGTCGCGGCTATGAGCATGGTGGCAGTCAGCCGCACATCTGGATTGGCATCGAACAGCGCCTTGCCGACGAGTTCCGCCAGCACGGCGTCTCGGCCGTGGCGATCGTCGGCCAGGCGGCACTGTGCCAGGTCGGCGATGCGCTGACTTACCGAGTGCGCACCCGGCGGATACTCCACCGCCCCGATGGCGGTCAGTGCGTCCGAGTGCGGCACCCAGCGGCGTCGCGGAAACGCTGACTGCCCAGCCATGCGGCGGTCGAGTAACGCCGCCACCTGGCTGAGTAGCGGCGCTGTCGCCGCATCAAGCGCCGGGTCGGCCACTGCCTGTTGGACGACACGGGCGAGCCAAAACTGCTCGTCGCTCGTGAAGTGACCATGGCGTACCTTGCGCACCGCAGCCAGCAGGCCGGCGTAGCGCGCGCGATCGCTGCTCGGATTCTCGATCTGTTGGAGGACGTACCTGTTTCCGTCCTTGTGCGCTACCACGTCGAGGAGCGAAACGGGCTCGATGACAGCCGGAGAAGAGCGGTCTTCGGCCAGGGCAACGCATGTCGCTACAACGTGGGAACGAGCGATCGGGTGCTCCAACAGGCGGCTGAGTGCCTCCTGCCGTTGCAGCCATGCGTTGTTCTCCGAGACCACGAGTTCACTCAGTACCTGCTCGGCGATCGCACACCACAGCCGCGGTGGATAGAGCACCAGTGCCGGTTGCCCGGCAATCAGCTCCGTCAGCCTGGCCCAGTCAGCTCCCGCCATCTCGCCGGGAGCAAGGACTCGGTCCAGGTATTGGTAGAGCAAGCGCTGGTCGTCGGACCGGCCGTCCGTGACTTCGAGGGGCCCGGCTGCTTCGCTGCGACGTATCGTGTCAGCAAGAACGACGAGGGACTGAGGAGACGCTTCCAGGAGCTGCTCGTATCGGCGGACTACTTCCCGGCTGGCGGTCGTGGTGCCCTGCTCCCACCGGGTGATCTGTGACGGCGCAAGTCCGGGCTCCGCGTCTGTTCGGAAAGCACGAGCGAAGTTTCGTGCCACCTGAAACTCGGAGTTCACCGCGAGCCGCCGGTTGGTCCGCAACAACCAGCCCACGTAGCGTGATCCGTTGGCGAAGGACACGTCCACACGGTGCACGACGACATTGATCGAATCAATATTTTGATTACTTCACTACAGGGAGCGTCGCTAATCCCGATCCTGAGCGCTTCGATCATCTTCGGGTCGGACCGTTCAAAGCTGCACCGGTGGGCTGTCACATCCTCCTGACAGCCCACCGGCCGGCTCGCGCGAAAGCGGCTATCCCTGCGTTTGCCGATCGCGAAGAGGTCCGAGGCCCTTCTGATCCCATGACACTGCGTCGATGGATCGGAACTGCCGCCAGCTCAGCGGTAAGGGATCCGCCTGGCCTCCGCCGGACCTGTCAGTTGTAGTACACGATGTACGAGTAGCTCGCGGACTGCGGCCAGGGGCAGGTCGTGTCGACGTGACCCGGCCCGGTGATGATTCCACTGGAAGCGGTGCTTCCCCAGGAGCAGGCGGTCTTCAACTGCCACTTCCGGGGGCCGGGAACCGAGTTCTCCGTGCAGTCACCCCAGCCGTGGTTGCCACCCCACGTACCAGCAGAGCAGACCACCTTCGCTTCCCCGGCGGAGCCGAGCCCGAGTACGGAGGTGGCCGTCGTTGCAGCGGCGATCGTCAGGACGCTCAGAGCACGCCGCATTGAGAAGTTCGACATGTGGGATCCTTTCAACGTGGGATTTGCTTGGCGGGCGATTGCGCCTAGATCGGCAGAGGTCAACTCACAGGGCCGAGTCATGTGTGGTTCTCATCTTTGGAACTCCTCGCATGCGGAGGAGCCCGCAGCGAGCAGAAGCCGCTTGTACGGTCTGCCGAGATATCAGTCACAGCCGCCCCTCCCTATCTCTCCGATAGCGCCCGCACCTTCATCACGTCACAACGTAAGGATTGGGGCGGGCAGGTAGGGCACTGGTTGCAGCGAAATCGGGGGATGCAAATTCCCTCACCTGGATCGGCCAGCGAAACCCCACCCGCGCGGCCAACTCGCCCGGCCGCCGGCCGAAGGACTCGCCCGCCAGTAACAGGAGGGCTGGGCCAACGACGGGCACCAAACGGATCGTGTTTCCGGCCGTAAGAGCCTGTCTCAGGTGGCGGTGGGCTGACCTTGGTGGTAGATCGTCTCTACTGTGGACGAGCGTTTGGTTCACCAGTGGGTGTCTGGAGTTGTGGGAGCTGGTCGCCCCGTTGATCCCGCCGCCGCCTCGACGTCCGCAGGGTGGTGGCACACCGCCGTGTACGCGTTGACCTGCCGGCTGCGCGATCGCCGCCTCGACAGTGGCGTCGATCATCTCGTCTCACCCTGCTCGGCCGCGCTGTCGGTGGCGAACTGACCCAGCAGTGCGGAGAGTTTTCCCTGGACCTCGATCACCTTGCGGGCCTTGTTCAGCTCGGCCCGTAGCCGCTCGTTCTCGGCCCGCAGCCGGGCGGCCTCCCGCACGGCCTGCAGTCTGACTGAGACCTGAACGCTCTGTCGCCGGAAACTGAGTAAGGTGCCGCCGCCCTGTCGACTGATTGAGTGTTCCGAAATTCCGCCGTTCGGTCATTTCTGCCGGCCCTCCGTGCGCCTGAAAGGACTGAACTGGATGTGATCGAGGCTCACTCGCGAACGAGGGTCACTTTCGTCATTGTGTCTCGTTAATGCGAACGGGACAGCGTTGCTCGTTCGCTTCTTGCGGCCGCACCGACCCCACAACCGACGTGACATGTTCAGCGACAGAAACGGGACTTGCTCGGAGATGCCGACGACTTCACGGGCGGACGCCGCATGAGCATCTACTGGCGCACCCGGGTGGTCGTGGTGGTGCCCGCCTACAACGAGGCGGCCACCATCGCCAACACCATCCACGCCCTCCTCGCGCAGACCCGTCCCGTGGACCGGCTGATCGTCGTACCGAACAACTGCTCTGACGACACCGCCAAGGTCGCATGGGCGGCCGGGGCCGAGGTGTGGGAGATGCCCGGCCCGAATCCGCACAAGAAGGCGGGCGCCCTGAACTGGGCCATCAACCTGTTGCTGCCGCAGTTGGACGACCGTGACATGCTGCTGGTGACGGACGCGGACAGCATCCTGGCCCCCGGTGCCGTCACCGCCGGGATCCGCGAGCTCGGGCGCCGCGGCGTCGGCGCGGTTTGCGCCGACTACCGACTGGACCGGCAGCCGCGGCTGTTGGACATTCTCCAGGGCAACGAGTACGCCCGGTTCTCCCGCTGGATCTGGCGCAAGGGCGGCAAGGCAATCGTCCTGTCCGGGGTGGCCACCCTGTTCCCCGTCCCGGTGGTCCGGCGGATCATGGCCGCTCGCGCCAGCGGTGACCTGCCCGGCTACCCGGGCGAGTTCTACCACCGCGATCCGGCTACTGAGGACATCGAGATGACCTTCGCAGTCCAGTCCATGGGCTACCGGCCCCGGGTCGCGCCCGGATTCGACGCGATCACCGACTCCATGCCCACCGTCCGAGCCCTCATCACCCAGCGGGTGCGCTGGCAGCGCGGCATGCTCGACTCGCTACGCCTGTACGGCCTTCGCTGGTGGAACGTCGGCAACTGGCTGCGCCAGTTCGGTATCTACACCAGCTCGCTACTCGTCCCGCTCTACCTGATCACCCTGATCGTGAGCTGGTTTCTGATCGGTTTCGTCGCGTGGGACCCCCGCTGGCTCCCGATCACCGCCGTGTTCGTGCTGGAGCGGGTCGTCACCGTTCGCCGGCAGGGCTGGTGGGCACTCCTCACCGCAGCCGCGCTGCTCCCCGAGTGGTGCTACGAGCAAGTCCGGTCGTTCGCCTACTGGCGAGCCCTTGCCCAGACCGTGCGCGGAACCGACCGCGTATGGATCAACTCCTGAGAAGAAAGGCACTCATCATGTACAACCGCGGATGCGCCGCTGCCGCCGCCGGCTGCTCGGCCACCCTGCCCACTACCGGTGTGAGCATTACCTGGTCGCTCGTGGCCGGCGTGACGCTCCTGATCGCCGGCATGGCCCTGCTCCGGCTCGCCCCGCGCATCGGGCGCCGCCGACTCGAGGCCCGCTGATTCCCTATCGGGGGATCGGTTGTCAGCCGCGTGCTGGCTTGACGCTCCGTGACGGTGTCGCGGAGGATCGGTGTGGGGAAGCTCGCCTCGTTGCTGCGCTTCGAGCGCTTCGTTGATCATGTCCCGCGAGGACTTGGCGAGGGGCCTTCCCCGCCCTGCTCTTGTTGCTGCGCCGCCAGCGCGTCGACCGCGGCCACGTGGTGGTGGGTCTTGTCGATGTCCACGCCGATCCACAGCATCGCCACCGTCGCGCTCCCCTTCGTCTGATCGGTTTTCTCGGATGGCCCTCGTCTGCGGGTCCGGGATTGCCGGCACCTTCAAGCGATGCGATCAAGGTCGCAGATCTCCGTCAGCGGTCTACCGAATTTCCCAGACGATGAAGCGGCGGGTGGCATCTCCTACCGTCAGCCAACCCATCTCGGCGAAACACACGCAGCTTGGTGGATCAGGCCCGCCTCGACGGGCCGGCCGTCGCGGTCGCGGCGCCACAGGCCCATGTCGAGGGCGTCCAGGACGAGGGTGGTGTGTTTGGTGGTGGCCGCGGACCAGCCGACGATCGCCCGGGAGCAGACGTCGACGACGAACGCCACGTAGACCACGCCGGCGAACGTGGCACGTGGGTGAAGTCCGCGACCCGACAGCGGTTCGGCCTGCGCGGTGAAGGCGCGTTGCACTAGACGAGTAAGTCCTAACCCTGATCAGTGGTCGTAGGCGATCAAGGACCTGGTCAGGGGTTGTCCGGTGGTCGGTTGTGCCAGATGGCGGCGGTCAGGGCCAGGAGGCGTTGCGCGACGCGGGCGGCGACGCCTTCGATGCTGCGGCCGCCGTGTAGCTCGAGGTCGAGTTGGCCCTTGAGCGTGTCGTTGACCGATTCGATGAGTTGCCGGATCGCTTTGAGGAGGTGCTCGTCAGGGCGTGGGGTGCGGTTGCGGTAGGAAGGCCTAGTACTCCAACGTCACTTGGCTTCGGCGTTGGGCGTGGCGCGGGCATGAAGACGGCCACCGCGTTGATCATCGATGGTTTGTGAGGACAACCGAAGATCGTGCGGTGGCCGCGTGCCACAGCGTAGACCTTGACCGGTGGCGGGTCACCCTCGATGAGGCGGTGGCGCGTGTCGCTGGCCGGTTCGTGCGGGCAGAGCCGCGCCGGACCGCCGGGCAGTTCGTGGAAGGGCTGCTGTCGGGTGTGGAACGTAAGACCTGCTGGTCGCTTGCCGAACGGGCGGGTCACGACGATCCGCAGGCGATGCAGCGGTTGCTGCGCACAGCGGTGTGGGACGCCGACGCCGTCCGCGATGACGTGCGAGAGTGGCTGGTCGAGCAGCTCGGCCACCCTGATGCCGTGCTGGCCACCGACGAGACCGGGTTCCTGAAGAAGGGCGTGTGCTCAGTCGGGGTGCAGCGGCAGTACACCGGCACCGCTGGTCGGGTCGAGAACAGTCAGGTCGGTGTCTTCCTGGCCTACGTCACTCCGCACGGGCGGGCGCTGATCGACCGCCGGCTCTACCTGCCCGAGGCGACGTGGTGCGCCCAGCCCGAGCGTCTCGCCGCCGCCGGCGTTCCGGACGAGGTCGAGTTCGCCACGAAGCCGGCCCTGGCCCGGCAGATGATCGCCGCCGCGATCGAGGCTGGTGTCCCGTTCGGGTGGGTGACCGGCGACGAGGTCTACGGCGCCGACCCCGGCCTACGCGGCGACCTCGAACAGCGTCAGATCGGCTACGTCCTGGCCGTCAGCTGCGACCGACGCGTTGCCGTCAACGACGGCCGCACGTACGCGTCGATGACCTCGCCAAGCGGATCCCCACCCGCCAGTGGCAGCAGCACAGCTGCGGCCCCGGGGCGAAAGGCCCCCGCGAGTACCTGTGGGCCTGGATCACCACCGCCACCCGGCTCGGTGAGCACCGATGGCTGCTGATCCGCCGCAACCGCAGCACCGCCGAGCTGGCCTTCTACCTGTGCTGGTCACCCCGACCGGTTCCGCTGCACACCCTCGTGCGTGTCGCCGGTTCCCGCTGGAGCATCGAAGAACTGTTCCAGACCGGCAAGGGACAGGTCGGCCTGGACCACTACCAGGTCCGCGGCTGGACCGGCTGGCACCGCCACGTCACCCTGGCCATGCTCGCCCTCGCCGTCCTGACCATCCTCGCCGCCACCACGCAGCAAACCCACTCCGACGCGGAGATCATCGCGCTGACCATCGCCGAAATCCGCCGACTCCTCAACGCCTTCGTCCTCGCCGCACCGCTCCCGCCAGAAACACATCCTGCACTGGTCGATCTGGCGACGAACATCCCAAGCCCGAGCCCGCCGATCCCACTACCAGCGCAGACAGGCCAAGTGACGTTGGAGTACTAGTACTCCAACGTCACTTGGTTTCGGCGTTCTGCGTGGCGTGGGCATGAGGACGGCCACCGTGTTGATCATCGATGGTTTGTGAGGACAACCGAAGATCGTGCGGGGGCCGTGGGCCACAGCCTAGACCTTGATCGGTGGCGGGTCATCCTGGACGAGGCGGTGACGCGGGTCGCTGACCGGTTCGTCCGGGCGGAGCCACGCCGAACCGCCGGGCAGTTCGTGGAGGGGCTGCTGTCGGGCGTGGAACGCAAGACCTGCTGGTCTCTCGCGGAGCGGGGTGGTCACGCTGATCCGCAGGCGATGCAGCGGCTGCTGCGGACGGCGGTGTGGGACGCCGACGCCGTCCGTGATGACGTGCGTTCCTGGCTGGTCGAGCAACTCGGCCACCCCGACGCCGTGCTGGCCACCGACGAGACGGGGTTCCTGAAGAAGGGCGTGTGCTCCGTCGGGGTGCAGCGGCAGTACACCGGCACCGCCGGTCGTGTGGAGAACAGTCAGGTGGGTGTGTTCCTGGCCTACGTCTCGCCCCTGGGGCGGGCGCTGATCGACCGCCGCCTCTACCTACCTGAGGCGACCTGGTGCGAGCAGCCCGAGCGTCTCGCCGCCGCCGGCGTGCCGGACGACGTCGGGTTCGCTACGAAGCCGGCCCTGGCCCGGCAGATGATCGCCGCCGCGTTGGACGCCGGTGTCCCGGTCGCTGCCCGGCCCAGCGACGCCGGCCGGGCAGGTCATCCTCACGTGCGGACTGATCGTCTTCCTGCTCACCGACCGCCTCGACATCTGCACTTCGACCCCACCGACATGCGTGCTGGCCCGCCGGGCTGCGGACAGGGGAACGCCGGCGCTACACAGCTTCTCGGCACCGGGACATGCCGAATCTTCGACGGCCCGGACGGCGCGTTGATCAAGCACCAGTAGGCGGCTACATGCCCTCGGGGCGATGAGCTGGCTGGCCCTGGCGAAGCCAGTCTGCTGTTGTAACCGATGACGTCAATACGGAAGGTCGGCCAGCCGACATCAGCTCAAACAATCGGTTGATTGACGTGATGTGAACTGGGCAGGAAAGATTCAGCATGGACCACACGGTCGAGCATTCGTGAAGGACTAACCCATCAAGGCGCACGGTAGGACTGGATAGCCTCATCGCGGGATGGAGGAAATGTGGCAGCTGACTGTGAGATTGCCGGTTGCGGCATCCAGGCAGTAGCACGATGCATCAATCCCGCCTGCGAGGTCAGCGGTGGCGCCGCTTATTGCATATCTCACGGGCCACTGCCTGCGGGCTGGTGCGCGCTCTGTCGTGCAAGGCAAGCGGTCGCCAAGGAAGCCGCGGCTCAGGCAATCCAAGATGTACGTGAGCGAGTCGTAGACCTGGCACGCGCACTGGTTGCGGCCGGTGTACGACCTCCTGATCGCTACTCATCAGGACGGAGAACAGTGAAGTCGTTGTTCGGGCGGCTCAAAGAGGTTGCCGACCCATCACGAGACCTTTACGGATGGTACGTTGGGGAGTACTACTGGCAAACCTCGAAAGAGTCAAGCGCCTGGGACACCGGCAATAAGATTCGCAGAATGCGCACTTTTATCACCACTGAGGGCGCTCCAATCGCTGATGGGTGGCGCCAGGTCGGAACCGCTTACTTGTATACGGAGTCGGACGCCGACGGGTTTGGCGGAAGCTACGGCGGGTTCGATAGTCTTGCGCTGGCGGTCGGCAGGCCGGGTCGGATTCCCACAACGCTCGATGTATGGAAAGAGATCCTCGAACGAATGGAGGCTATAGCTCGGTCATCCGGTGTTGAACTTTGAGTGAATCGCCGAGCCCTTCACCCACGTGCCCGGCGCGTAGATCAGCAGGTTCACGCTGTCCGGCCACCGGCCGGGGCGGTGGTGCCACCGAAGCCGGCGCCGCCCGCGTCCACGTAGCCGTCGTGGTCGATGCCGGCATCGACGCCTCGATCGGCAGCGTCGGCGATGCCCTGGACAACGCGCTGATGGAGTCCACGATTGGCCTGTACAAGACCGAACTGATCAAACCGCGCCGCCCGTGGCGCAGCCTCGCCCAGGTCGAACTGGCCACCGCCGAGTGGGTCGACTGGTACAACACGCCTGCACTCCGCCATCGGGCACGTCCCACCGACCGAATACGAATCGATGTTCTACGCTCAACACCAGCCCCGTGAGGTGGTTGGAGCCAACAGTTGAGGTCTCCACAGAACCCGGGGCGGTTCACGACCACGGTGGACCCTTCAGCCCGCGTATTGATCCGGTGGGGGCCCGAGACGGGCAGCTCTGCCCTTCTGTCGTACGCCCCGGCTAGGTTTCTCGTACGTGGCTGGCGTGTGGTGCCAGGCGACATGGGATGCCGAGGAGGGCCGGTGCGCCTCACGCGGGTGTACGTCAGGTTTTTCAAGTCCTTCAACTTCGACTATGAGCGCCGCGCGAACGAGAAGGCTCAGCGTGCGACGTGGGAGATCCTGCCGGAGGGCTGGTATCCCCATGTGCGCCTCGACGTCGACCCCCAGATCACCGCGATCGTGGGGGCGAACGAGTCGGGCAAGAGCCACTTGCTGGACGCCATCGAGTGCGTCATGGGTGAGCGCGAGGTGACGCGTAGCGACTTTTGTCGCTACTCGCAGCTGTTCTCGGTCGAGACCGACGAGGTCCGGATACCCGACGTGGGCGCCGTCTTCATGGTCACCCGGCAAGCGGAGTCCGACTTGCTGGCGACACTCGACGTGACCAGGGCGGCGGGCGAGACGTTCCTTTTCATGCGGCCCGGGGAAGGGTCTCCGTTCATCGTGGCGGACGAGACCGTCGTCGAGCTTGACGACCCGGCCGAGGTGAAGGCGCTCGAAGGCATCTTGCCGCAGGTACTGCGGTTCTCCACCAGCATCGCGGTTCCCGACAGCGTGCCGATCGCGTCGCTGTGGGGTGGCCGGCTGGGCAACCTCGCTGACCGCCGCCTCCGTGGTGAGTTCCTGGAAGCCGCCGAGCAAATCGATGCCGACGACGACGCCGACACGACGGCGTGGGGCCGGCGGTTGTGGGCGTTCTTCCGTCGCCCGACCTCGACGGCGGACAGCCGCGAGCAAGCACTTCAACGTAACGCGCAAGCCCTAGCCAAGAAACTGCTCGTCGATGTCGCCCGCATCGACGAGAGCATCTTCAAGGAGCTCCAGAAGGCCATCAACGATGGGAAGGAGGGCGAAGTCAGTGGCCTTGAGGGCAAGATCAATGAGAGCTTGGCGCGGCACCTCAACCTCTCACGCTGGTGGAGCCAGGACAACGACTTCAAACTCCGCGTTACCACCCGAGAGCGGGAGCTCGTGTTCACCATCCGCGACCGCACCGGCGCGGAGTACTCCTTCGGCGAACGCAGCCGGGGCCTGACGCATTTCCTCGCCTACTTCGTTCAGCTCCGGGCCCACCGGCCGGCCGAGGACCGCGACGAGATCCTGCTTATGGATGAACCCGACGCCTACCTGTCGAACTCCGGCCAGCAGGACCTCCTGCGCGTGCTGGAGAACTTCGCGATTCCCGACGACCGGCGCCGGACGGACCAGGTCATCTATGTCACCCACTCACCGTTTCTGATCAACAAGAACGCCGCGGATCGGCTGCGGGTCCTCGACAAGGGCACTCAAGAAGAAGGCACCCGCGTAGTCAGGGACGTCGCCCGCACCCACTACGAGCCGCTGCGCTCCTCCCTGGGCAGCTACGTCGCCGAGACCGCCTTCATCGGTGGCAAGAACCTCATCGTCGAAGGATCCGCCGACCAGGTGATGCTGGCCGGGATGTCCAATGCACTGCGCGTCCGGCGGCCCGAAGTCGCCCGGATGCTGGACCTCAACGAAGTCACGATCGTGCCCGCCGGCAGCGCCGACAGCGTCCCCTACATCGCCTACCTCGCCCGAGGACGCGACCCGATCAAGCCCCCGTGCGTCGCGCTCCTCGACGGTGACGAAGCCGGTCGAAGGGCCGTCGGCAAACTGAGGCGCAGCGAGGCGAACCGCAAGCCGGTTCTCGACGGGAAGTTCGTCGTTTGCCTCGACACCTGGGCTGCCAATCGCGCAGCAACGGCACCCGATGACATCAAGGTGGCCGCTTCGACCAAGTCCGGGGACGTCACCGAGATCGAGGATCTCATCCCTGCACGCATTGCGGTCTACGCCGCGCGGAACTACGCCACCCGTCTGCTAGGACTCGGTGACGAGGACGCCGCCAAACTGAAGGAAACGGGCCTCAAGACACGACTCGACTCAGGTCGCCCGTTGTGGGATTGCCTCACGGAGAGCTTCGCCGAGGCCTTCGAGGCGAGTATCGACAAGGTCGGCTTCGCCCGCGAAGTTGTCAGTCATCTCAACTACGTCCCTCGTGACGGCCGACGCCCAGCAGAGGTTAAGACGCTGGAGGACAACTTCATCGCGCTCTTGAGCGACCTGACCGACCTGCTCGAAGACGCCGCGGTCAGCGAAACCCAACGCCGTCGCGAGAAGCGGATGGGACGTATCGTCCGCGGATTTCTCGACGACTATCAAGACGGCGCAAGTCGCACTGTCGCCGACAGCCGCCTGCGCGAGATCGAGAGCAGCCTCGACGACTCCGCCGCCCACGATGACCTCAGAATCAAGATCGCAGCGCTACGGCGAGACTTCTCACTCCGAACTGACCCGACGAGGACCATCAGCGATTTCCCGACTTTCCGGCAACGGCTCGAAGGCCTCACTCGCCAGGAACGCCTCGCCAACCAGGACCCCGACATTGACACCGGCCCCGGCTACTAGCCCCAATGCCGCTCAGTTAGCTGCCTGAGTCGGCCATTACCACCCGACAAGCGCAGTCAAGCTCGCCACGCTGTTGGCCCGAGCTCTTGCGGCACCGTAAACTGACCCGGCGCGGCAACTTCACGGAATCTCGGCAAGGGACGCATAGCACGACCGAAGCAGGCACTGAGCAGGACTTACGACTCTTCTGCCGATCTTCGGTAGGCGAGCACAGCAACGCCCGCGTGCCACCTACTAACGTGAACATAGAATCGGAAACCGCAGGTAGTAAGCGCCTGGATACAGATAGGAAGTCGACTTAGAACAAAGCGGATGGAGCTAAGGCGGCAGTGGCACGGCTAAGCGAATTTAGCCCACCTTCAATTGTAAGCTCGATCCATCGGCGGTAATTACGAACGCTCGCCCCGCTTAACGGACCGGCGATTCCGATTCAAAGTTGACCGTCGAGCGAAGGCCGCCGAGGAGGCGGGCACCACTCGGGAAGAGGAGAAGCCAAGGCTACGATGCTTTGCCTAAGGGTGCGCAATTGTTCCGCGTTGAGCCGGCACGGCCCCGCAGAGAAGCTCTCTTCACTCTTTGAGTGGGCGCGGTAGGTAGTCACCGTCTCCACGCGGATCTGTCCGTCGGGCATAAGATAGCGACTGCACGAGGTAGACCGATCGTCAGATGACGTTTCGGAAACGTGGTCGAATTTCCAGCCAGCGTCTACCGTTCGCTCCTTGCCGAGCAGGGAGCGTTGACGCCGGCCGTTCTTGACAACATACAGTCTTGGTATAAGCACGTCTGCTTCGAAGAGCAGTAGAGCTAGTTCGTCGGTGGTGATCGAACCGAGGCGTTCGTCATGCTCGGCGGGGATAGCCCCCGTTAGCCATGCAGCCAGCGTCGTCCGGCTCATCACAGGCCTTCTGAAGTAGTTGCGCCGCTGCTCTTCGTAGCCGGACCCATCGCTCAACCGCTCCCTCGGCTCCCAGGCGGGAACGACGTAGCCAATGACGCCGTTACCGTCGCGTACCACAGAGAAGGAGCAGAGGAATGGCATCGGCACGAGAGTCGCACGGACGACTGGAGGCAGCAGCTTGTCCTCGATCCGGACGATGGTCGCTACTGCCTCGCCTGCCGCTGAATTATCTTCGCCGCTTGATGTCAACGTTGTTGCGATGAAGCGGCCGTGAGCAGCAGCTAGATGTTCGGCCCTGGTGACGGTCAGAGCGTGGCTGGCCACTGCTGCCGCGAGGTTGGAGGAGTCCTTCGGCGTATTCACCGCGAGCGCAGGAACCTTCAGTCCAGCTTGCCTCGCGTAATCGCGGAAGGCGCTCCAGGATGCCGCAAGATCTCGCGCTCTTCGGCCAAGGGCCTGGCAGGCCGCGGGCGCAGCCTCCGTCAACGTCGCCGACCACCGCCCTGGGGAGCGGGAGGCGACAGCGACAGCCGCAGCTGCCGGGTCGGCTGTGAGGGCCTCTGCCAACTTAACCGGATCCCCTGCTCGGCAGGCGTCCAGAATCCGCAGCTCAGTGCTCAGCACGGCAAGGTCAGGGCTGAGAAGGTCCCGGTGAGGCTCGTCTCCTGCTAGGGCGTACGACGCCATCGCGAGCAAGACAGCACCGGCCCTGATGCTGCGCGACGTTTCAGGGATGTAGCGCATCTGTGTTGCGGTAGCTGCGCCTACATCGCCGTCCGTGACGCTGGCGTACCGGGCCGCCTTCGTAAAGGCTTCGGCGGCACGACGGTGTGCGCCGGTGGCCGCGTGACACAGGCCGGTTCCCCACCATCCGCTGACTTGCATGGGACGTTCGCGGACCATCATGGCGAAGTGGGTCTGCGCGTCCTCCCACCAGCCCTGTAGCACGGCGGCCCAGCCGTCCGGCGGACTGGGTTGGCTCGGGCGCCGAGGCGCACTGGCGAGGGTCTCCCGAGCGTTGGCGACCGCTCCGGCGATCACCGCGGGCAACACCTCTGGGCACCAGGGAAGGAGCCCCGCTGCGGCGCCTGGGACGCCCCCGAACAACTCGGTCGGCCACAGGCGGAGATCCCCGTCGGCGATTGCCCCGTCCAAGCCCGCCGCAATCGCAGCGACTGCCTGCGGCCACTCTCGGATCGTCGTCGTTGGGCTGGCGTAGGCCGGTGTGGCGTCCTGCCAGCCGGCTCTCGCGGGCCGCGCGCTGCCGTTGCGACTGGTCGAACGGGACGCCCGGGCTAGGATGATCTTTCCGTCGACCCCGGCGGCCATATACTGCGGGGTCTGTGCCTGACGGGCGCGAACACGCGGGACGGCGTAGTCAAAGAGGTCGCTGGTAGACACGAAGCCGTCGTCATCGCCGTCGGCCGCACCGCTACTAAGTCCTTCAACCAGGACGTCGGTGAACGCGGAGCGCTGGTCGCGAGACTCTTCGAAGGCGGCACCGAGCGCGTCCGATGCCGTGATGACGACGTATCCGCCGCCCCTGAAATCCTGCAAGGGCGAGGACTGGGATTTTGTGCTGAAACCGTCGGCGAAGCGGCCGCTGAAGCAGCAGTCAAGCAGCAGAACCCGGGAGCGCGCCAATGCCAGGTTGATCTGTTCGTTCACATACCGGGCCGGCAGGGAGGTGCTTGCCAGGAGGTCAAATTGCGTGTTGGGGGCAGCGAAGTGGAGACCGTAGCTGCCACCTTGTCGCTGATCGACCACACCGTGGCAGGACACATAGATCAGCATGAGATCATCGGGATCGCACCGACGGGAGAAGCCTTCCACGGCGGCGAGAAGTTCGTGGGAGGGCCGGTTGAGCAGCACCTCGACCGAATCGAAGTGCCCGATTTCCGGGTCCCGCAACAACGCCGCAAGTCTCTCCACGTCCACCATGGGCGCGGACAGCGGCGTCAGCTCGGGATCCTCGTACGAATCGGTCCCGATGAGCAAGGCCCGCCTCACGTCGTACCTGCTGCATCAGTCGCTGTGTTGCTGCTTTGAAGGGCGGCTGCAGCCGTGCCGTTTTCGCAGAGTTGCATGAACGACTCCACCGCAGCGTGCGCGTCCTTGCGGGATATGCCGGTGACATCAATCTCTCGGTCGCCGCAGCGCATCATCAGCCTTCGGACGGCGCCCCTCTGCACGAAACCGACGATCACCGTGGCCGCTGCAGTGACCGCAGAAGCGGACAGGCCGCCCGTCAGGATCAGTTCTGTGAGGCTATGGGCGCTGCCTTTCTCGCCGGCAGTCGATGTCGACGGTAGCGGACGTGCGGCAACTCGCGCCAATGCCAGCTCATTCAAAATTTGGCGAATAAGCTGTGTAGACGTGTGCGGTGTCGCGCCTTCTAAGTGATCAATGAGGATTAGCATCGCTCATCCCTGGCGTCGGCCTGCAATCGTGGGCCATGCTACGTGGCATATTCCGCGGCAAGTTGTCAGCTTGCCGACATTCACGAGGAGTTGCCTCGATGACACGGCTGACGCCAGCGGCGTGCGCAGTTGGGCTCGGTTGCCCACCCCGCGGTGTCGCGAGGCATGTGTGCGAGCGCCGTGCCGGAAGTCCCACTCCTTCCTGCCTGCCTTTGCTACTGCGGGCCGTTCGGCCAGGATGGGAGGTCACTGCCGGGGCCAGCGGCTCAGCCAAGAGCCATCCATGCCCTGGCCACCGCGCTCGTCGGCGCGATCCTCTCCGGCGACGGCTGGCGCCGCACCGATCTCGTCGTCCAGGGTGAGCTCGTCCTCGGGGTCCGACGTCGCTGACTGTGGCCGGTCGCCGATGTGGCGCTGGCATTACCACCCGGCACGCGCAGCCAAACTCGCCACGCTGCTGGCCCAAGCTCTCGCGGCACCGTTAAACTGACGCGGCGCGGCAACTTCGCCGGATTGCGGCAAGAACGCATCGAACCGATCGAAGCACAGCGTGAGCAGGACTTATGCCTGTTCTGCTGATTTTCAGCAAGCGAGCACAGCAACGCGCGTCTGCGACCCGCTAACGTGAAAACAAAATAGGAACCCGCAGGTAGCGAGCCCATGGGTACAGATAGAGCGTCGTCTTAGGAAACCGTTGCTCTATCCCCTGAGCTACGAGGGCGCGAGGGCCCAGTCTAGCGACCTGCGGGTTCACCTGGGGTGGCAGGGAGTGGCCCACGTTCACCCACGTCACCCGGACCCCTGTTCGCCCAGCCCAGGAGCACACCTGGAGCACACGAACCCCGGTTTGCGACCGGCGATCGGTACCTGGGTAACGGTCCAGTCCTCGGCGAGCGTGCCGCTGCCGGTGGCGAGCAGATGGAACGGGACGTAATGAAGTGGCCCGTCGGCTCAGACACACAGGTGCCGGCGGCCTTCCGCGTGCCAGTGCGGCACACGGTCGAGGAAGCCGGCGAGGACGTGTCAGGCCGTTCGGCCAGAGTCTGCTGGGCGTCGCGGGTTACGACGCGGTGCAGTGGATCAGCGGTGATGGCGCGGCGAAGGTCGGCGACGCGCAACGCGACGTCCTGGCCGCCCAACGCCGCGAACGCGCCCGTATCCGCAGCGAAAGACAACGACTGCTGGGCCCCACCCACCACCCACGCAGCATGAGCCCAACACCGTGAACACTCGTGGGTCAGAGCACTGGCGTTTCCTGAACGGCCGGGACGGCGGTGGCGCGGTCGGCGGCGACCTGGGTCAGTGGTGGTGCGGTGTATAGGCATGGCCTCGGCCGCGCGCGATCAGCCACTGGTTAACCGGAAGCGTGACGGTGAACGCCACTACCAGCGCGCTGCCCAGCGAGAGCCAGAAGAGGGGACTTCCGAGTCCGGCACTGACCGCACCGGGTATGAGGACCAGGACGACGTTCTCCACGGACACCATCACGGTGATCGAGACCGTCTCGGCGGCAAGTGCGACCCGGGTCGCCTGGCCGAGAGTGAGGCCGGCCTTCATCACCCGGCGGGCTGCCAGCGCGTACCCGAAGAGGACCGCCAGCGCGACCGACAGCACGATCCGCGGTGTGTCGTCCAAGTCGATCAACGTTCCGATCGCCATACCAAGGATCTCGCCGATGGCACAGCCGGTGAGGCAGTGCAGGGTGGCGGCGAGCGCCATCTGCCACCCGGCGTGCGCTGCCGCGTGACCAACAGGTTCGTTCACAATCGTTCCGTTCTTGCGTGGTTGAGGGGGACCGGACGCGGGTGGGTGTCGCTGCGGATGGCGGCCGCACGGGCCCTGGTGTGGTCAGAGGTCGCCGAGGTCACCGCCATACGGACGTCCTTCCCCACGAGGTGGTCGTGACGGAACTCGGCCTTCGCCAAGATCCAGCCCGACCGTATGCCGCGCGCCGTGCTCAATCAGTGCGCAGACTGTGACTGAGCCCGCGATCGCCCGACGAAACGGGACAGACGCGCGCGACCGAATACAGCGCGGATCCGCCGACTCGTTTCTGGGACCGGCGCCTCGCGGTCACCCCGGCAGCCGAGGGCGTCTCCACTTCACGAGAGCTTGGCTCCAACCGCTTCCGCGTCGGGATGCTCGAGGTCGGTGAGGATCTCCAGGGCCGACCGCCAGGCGTGACGCGCTGCCAGGAGGTCACCCGAGGCGTGCTGGACGTCTCCGAGCCGATTGAGGCTGACCGCCTCGGGATAGCGGTCGCCGGTCTCTCGCCGCAGCCGGATCGCCTCTTGGTAGGCGACGATGGACTCCTGGTGAAGCCCGAGCCGGTGCAGCGCGAGACCGATGGTGTCCCGGGTGGCGGCCTCGCTACGCGCGTCGCCCGACACGTTCAGCAGATCAAGAGCCTCCTCGGCACGGGCCAGACCACCGGCGGCGTCCCCGAGCAGCAGGCAGGTCCAGCCGATCTCGTTCAGGCAGTTCGCTTCCCCGACACGGTCACCGACCGACCGGTAGAGCTCCAGCGCCTGGCGTTTCAGGGCACGTGACTCCTCGTGCCGGCCACACCGGTTCAACTCGTAGCTGAGGCTCCGCAGCGTCGTCGCCTTGCTCACCTGGTCGCCGAGCTCCGCGTACACCTCGATCGCTCGGTTCAGGTGCGCATGCGCCTCGTCATGCCGGTCCAACCTGCTCGCGGCAATCCCCACCAGCCGATGGCTCAACGCCTGCGCCGCCCGGTCGCCAAGCCGCTCGGCGGCGGCCAACGCAGCAGACTGCGTGTCAAACCACTCCTGCCAACGGCCCTGCCGGTCGAGGAACTCGCCCACCGACAGCGCCAGCGGCAAGGCGTGCGCGTCGAACCCAGCGCGTCGCGCGGCCGCGACGGCCGCGTGCAGGGCCGGGCGTTCCCCGGCCAGCCAGGCGACTGCGGCCGCCGCGCTGTCAAGCGGCGTCTCCGGTACGCCGGGCAGCGGCGTGGGCAAGGTCAACTCGTACCGGCGGGGCGGTGCCAGCAGCCTATACGCGGTGTGGCAGGTCTGCAGGTAGTAGTCGAGCAGCCGGTGCAGGGCCGCCCGGCGGTCCTCCTCGGACTCAGTCACTTCGGCGAGTTCCGCCGCGTACGCGTGCAGCAGGTCGTGCAAGACGTAGCGGCCCGGCGCGGGCTGTAGAACGAGGTTGGCGCGGTGTAGGCCCGCCAGCGCAACCTGAACACCCCTGACGGGTCGGCCGGCAAGCGCCGCGATCGCCCCCACTCCCACGTCCGTGCCACCGCCCGGATGCAACGCGAGCAAGCGGAACAGCCGCGCGGCATCGTCGCTGAGCGCACGATACGACCAGGAGAAGGCCGCTCGGGCATCGGTGGCGGCGGCCGGACCGGCGAACGCCTCCAGGCTTCCCCGTGCTCGCCGTAACTCGTTGGCGATGGCGGAAAGCGGAAACGCTCGGTTCACGGCAGCCTGTGCGGCGAC
Source organism: Micromonospora sp. R311 (assembly GCF_056780015.1). Lineage (NCBI taxonomy): Bacteria > Bacillati > Actinomycetota > Actinomycetes > Micromonosporales > Micromonosporaceae > Micromonospora > Micromonospora sp. R311. Next base: position 10,645 of record NZ_JBSWCE010000022.1, on the reverse strand, counting down.
TGTGGCCAGTGCCAGTGGCAACCGCGCCGACCGCGCGACGATTTCGTCGACCGCCTCCGGTTCGGCAGCCATCCGATCGGCGCCGACTCGACGCGCCAGCATGTCTCGAGCGTCCTCGGCCGACAGCAGGTCGAGGGTGAGCGGATGAGCGCCCTGAGCAGCGACGAGTTCGCCCAGGTGGTTCCGGCTGGTGACGAGTACCAGTGAACCGGGAGTCCCGGGGAGCAGCGGGATGACCTGCTCCGGATCCCGCGCGTTGTCGAGCAGGATCAGCATCCGACGGCCGGCCAGATGGCTTCGGTACAGCGCGGCAGCCTCGTGCAGGTCGGCCGGGACGCGCGCGGCGGGCACTCCCAGGGCGTCCAGGAAATTGCGCAGGGCATCACCGGGAGCGACCGTCGACCCGATCGGACCGAATCCCCGCAGGTTCGCATAAAGCTGTCCGTCGGGGAATCGGACGGCGAGTTGATGGGCCAGGTGCACCGCCAGCGTCGTCTTGCCGATTCCCGCCATGCCGGAGATCACGTGGATCACCGGCGACGGGAACGCCGTCGACTCGGCGGCGGTGAGCACCCCCAAGAGCTCGGCGATCGCTGCCCGTCGGCCGGTGAAGGTGGGCAGGTCGGCGGGGAGTTGTGCGGGAGCGGGGCGGTCCCGGCCCGACCATCGCCGCAGCGGCTCCGCCAGCGCTGCACCGTCGTGACCGCGCAGCACGGAGGTGTGCGCGGCGGCCAACTCGGGGCCGGGTTCGACGCCCAACTCCTCGGCCAAACGGATGCGCACCGACTGAAAGGCGCTGAGGGCCTCGGCCTGACGGCCGGACGCCGCCAGCACGAGCATCAACCGTGCCAGTACCGACTCGTCGAGCGGATGAGCGTCCGCAGCCCTCCGCAGCAGCGGCTCCATCGGCTCGGGTAGGTGGACGGCGAGCGCGACGTCGGTGCCGCGCCGTACGGTGTGCAGTACCTCGCGGTCCAGCGCCGCGAACAGTGGTCGGCTCCGCACCTCAGCCTCAATGCCGGCGGCGGCCGGGCCCTGCCACAGGTGCAACGCCTCGACGAACAGAGCAAGCTTCAGTTCCGGTTGCTTCTCGCCCTCAGCCTGCGCCACCAGCTCCCGAAAGCACAGCAGGTCCAGGCTCGCCGCGTCGGTGGCGAGCCGGTAGCCTCTGCCGGCCCTCACCAGGAGTTGCCCTGTTGAACCCTCGGGCCGGTCAGGTTGCAGTACCCGCCGAAGTCGCCCGATGTGCCGCTGGACAATGTTCACCGCGCTAGCTGGCGGCGCATCGGCCCACAAGGCGTCGGCCATCTCGCTCAGGCTCACCGGCCGGCCCGCGTACGCCAGCAGCACGGCGAAGAGGGCGCGCTGCTGTGGTGGCCCCAGGTCCAGCTCCGTGTCGTTCCGCCAAGCCCGCACCGGGCCAAGCACGGTGAAACGGTTCGTTCCCCGGTGCACGTGCCCTGAAGGCCCCGACCCGTCCCTGCCGTTCCGCAGGGAAGGCCAAGGGAACGCCGTTCCTTCCCCCGCCCTCTCACCCACCATCACCTGCGCTGGAGGGTCAGCGGACCCGGCCAGCCCGTGCCGGCGGAGCACCTCCGACTCCCGCAGCCGACCGACAAAGCCACTAACCCCACGCGGCAGCTCACCCACCCGGGGGCGCCCGCCCCTGTTCTCCAACCGCCCCGAACGCGCCAGCTCGACGAGAACAGCACGGTCACCGTCACCCAGCCGCAGCGCGTCAGCCAGCGCCGCCAACGTCTGCGCCTGTGGGGCACGACTGCGCCCCCGCTCCATGTCACTGATCGCCCGCCCACTCACCCCGGACGCCTCGGACAGTTCCTCGATCGTCATGCCCGCCGAGCGCCGCAACGTCCGCAACCGCCGGCCGAACGACAAACCAGTCACCACACCTCCCCGACAGCACCGACCGCAGTCCACGCCAGGTCGGCGCGGTTGAAAGCGAGTCACCGGTGACCGTGATCCCCTCCGGCGGTAGAGCGCTCCCAGAACGGTAGTAGCGGCGGTCGGCTCCTGTCATGTACCTGCGCGCACAGAAGCTTGGTCAAGCCGGCATGGCCTGATGAACAACCGGCCGGTCATTGTCTCCGGGAGCACCGCGTGCCACCGTTGCAGCACCGAACGACAAGCGCGGTGGTGATGAGGCATGACGTCCCAACAACTGGCAACAGCGATCAGTACGGCGGAGCTGCCACCCCGGCACCGCGCCGAGGCTGTTCGCGCCCTGGTCTGGGAATCCGTCATCCAGGTCGAGATCGACCACCATCTCCCGCCGGAACGCATCGGCGTCAATCTGCGTCTCGGCAGCCTGGGTTCACTGGGTGTCTGCTCGGTGCGGGCGACATCGACCACTGTACGACGCACGGAGCGGTTGGCGCGCCGCGACGACGACCCGGCGATCTTCCTCGGGCTGCAGATGTCGGGGACCAGCCTGGTTGTACAGGACGGGCGGGAAGCGCTGCTCCGGCCGGGCGACTTCGCCATCTACGACACGGCCAGCGCCTACAGCCTGCTGTTCCTCGACGGCATGGACGCGGTCTTCTTCCGCATCCCCCGTACCACGCTGGGAATTTCTGCGCGCCGGTTGCGCGACGCCACTGCGGTCACACTCGGCTCGGGCAACGCTGTGGCCGAGGTGACCTCGGCATACCTGACCCGGCTCGCCGTCACCGAGGCCTTGCCGTACAGCCGGCACCTGGTTCTGATGGCCGAGCCGACGATCGATCTGATCCGCGCGTCCGTCGCCGCCCGTCTGGACGACCGTGACCTGTTCGGTGAGGCGGCCACCGGCACCTTGCCGCACCAGATCATGAGTTACCTGAGGGCGAACCTGGCCGACCGGGAGTTGACCCCGGCGGCCGTAGCCGCAGCGCATCACATCTCTGTGCGTTACCTCTATCAAATCCTAGGCCGGCAGGGTGTCCGGTTCGGCGAGTGGGTGCGCCACAACCGGCTTGAGGAAGCCCGCAAGGACCTGGCGAACCCGGCCTATCGGTCGTTGACTATCTCAGCGATCGGCCGCCGGTGGGGCTTCACCGACTCCACCCACTTCAGCAAAGCGTTCAAGCAGGAGTACGGGATGTCGCCGCGCGACTGGCGGGCGCACCACTACGAGTCTCTCCAGCCTGGTGAGGTTCCCCGGTAGCTCGTAGGCCGCCCGCGGCAGTTGGGTGTGCATCACGAGGCGTTGCGACCTGGATCCGCCAGGACGAGGCTGACCGGGGCCAGCGTGACGACCGGCTCCCCACCTCGGGAGCAGGGCTTTCGCGGCAGCGTGCGGACGTTGCGTCGCGAGCGTCGACATCGGGCGGTGCGGCCGGACGGGTCACCATGCGCGACACGGGACTGCCGCGGCCGTCACAGGGTTCGCCGTACCCCCGCCCTCCGTTCCAGATTGCGGAGCTGCACCGCGAGGTTGCCCTCGACGGCGGCGTGGGCGGGTCCGGTGCGACCGATCGGCAGGATCTGTTCGTCCTTCATGTCCTCGAGCATCAGTGCGTACGCGGCGTAGAGGCAGAAGCCTGCGAGCAGGAGCCCAAGCGCTCCCGCGACGTGGCCGAGCCAGGCCACGCCGGTCAGCCCGTAGATTCCGGCCACCAGATGGCGGGGCGTGGCGATCAGCAGTACGAACCAGAGCGCACGTTTCGGCATGGTGACCGTCACCATGAGACCGGCGAAGGCGGCTAGAGAGAGATTGAGGACGCCCAGGACCTTCATCCCGCCGGATGCGTCCGTGGCCAGGACGAGAGAGGTGGCGAGCCAACTGCCGGCGAAGACGGCCATCAGGGTGGCCGCGACCACATCCCGGGCGCCGAAGGCGAGGACGCTCACGACCAGTTGAAGTGCGAACGCAGGTAGGATCGTGAGGGCAACCGCGCGCTCGTCGGTGGCGTCGAACAAACCCAGCTGCAGAAGGCTGGCGATCGCGGAGGCGATCGCGATCGTGTAGAAGCCGAGCGGCATGGGAGAAGCGATCGGCCTGAGGTTGATCCGCGTCATGGGTCGTAGATCGGGCTCGAAGTGGCGTGCCACGGCCGGTCTCTTGCCGTCTTCCGCGGTCTGGGCATCACTGGATGTGGAACTCATCTGTTGCAACCTCCAGAGTTGGATCGGCGACGTGTCGGGCCGGTGCGCCGCGGCGGCGTCAGGTGGCCGTCATGGCGTCGAAAGCGTGGGCCACCGTCGGCTTCGTGCCCTCCTTGAGCAGCGCGCGGGCCACCTGCTCCGCGCGGCGGTCGTCCGCGGTGAGCCGGTCGCGGTGCTGGGCGAGGTGGTCGTTCCAGGTGACGACCACGTAGTGTTCGATGAGCCGTTCCGGATCGGAGCTGTCGCGGTAGAGCCCCCAGGTGATGGCGCCGGTGCGGCGTCGCGACCGGGCGACGGCCGTCATGGCGGCGATGAAGCGATCGATGTCGCCCGTGGCGACGCGGTACTCGACGGTGACGAGGACCGGGCCGCCGTGGGGCTGCGGATCGAGGACGGACACCGGCTCTGGCCAGTGGCTGGAGGGGTTCGTGTCGGCGCTGCCACCCGGTAGGGGCCACCAGCGGACGCTGGCGGCGCCGAGCAGGAGCGCCCCGCTGGATGTGAGCAGGGCGGGAGCGAGGCCCCACCGGTCGGCGAGCAGACCCCACACGGGCGCGGCGAGCGCCATTCCGCCCTGGAAGACGACCAGGTACACGGCCAGGCCTCTCGCCCGCACCCATGCCGGCAGCCGTGTCTGCATGGCGGCGCTGAGCAGCGACACCACGAGGATCCAGGCGAGTCCCGCCGCCGGTAAAAGCAGGACGGCCGCCCCGACGGTGCGCGTGAGGGTGAGCAGGGTAAGGACGGACGCAGCGGCGAGGCCGGCGAACGCCAGTGATCGGCCCGCTCCCCACACACGGCGCATCGACGGCAGCAACACCGCACCGACCACCGCCCCCGCACCCACCGCACCGAGCAGCAATCCGTAGCCCGACGCGCCGAGGCCCAACGAACGACTCGCGACGAGTGGCAGGAGAGCCCACAGGGCGGACGCCGCGGGGACGAACAGCAGGCAGCGCCACAGCACCCTTCGGATGTCCGGGGAGTGCCACACGTAGCGGCGACCCGCGTCCAGGGCGGTCAACAGCCGCTGGTCGCCGGACGGGGTCTCCCGGGGGCCCAGCGGCCGATGCCAGGCGGTGAGCACGGCCACGGTACCGAGGTAGGACAGGGCGTTGATCGTGAAGACCCATCCGGTTCCGGTGAGGGACAGCAGCAGGCCGCCGAGTGCGGGACCGACCGCGCGCGCAAGGTTCATGCTGACCGCGCCCAGGGCGGCGGCCTGCGGCAGGGACGGGCGATCGACCAGTTCCGGCTGGATGGCCTGCCAGGCCGGTCCCATGAGGGCGGAGCCGCAGCCGGTCAGGAACAACAGGGTCAGCAGGGAGGCCGGTTGTAGCACGTCGGCGAAGGCGAGGCCCGCAAGCACCGCGGAGCACCCGAGCATGGCGTACTGCGCGGTGATGAGCAGCCGTCTGCGGTCCAGTTGATCCGCCAGCACTCCGGCCGGAAAGGCGAGCAGGAGCAGCGGCAGACTGGCCGAAGTCTGGACGAGGGCGACGAGCACCGGCGATCGGCCGACCAGTTCCCACTGGGCGGCGACTGTCATCATCCAGGTGCCGATGTTGGACACGAACTGGGCGATCCACAGGGCGCGGAAGACCGGTGCGGCGAAGGGCTTCCAGGCCTCCCCGCGTCCCTCGTGGGCGCCGCGACGGGACGTCGTGCGCGAGGGCGCAGTCTCCGTCACCAGTGTCTCCAGGACCGGGAGCGGTGATCTTCCCGGCCAGGGCGCCCCGAGGACAACACGAGACGGGCGAGCAGACCGCTACCAAGCCCCAGCGTGACCGCCGCGAGGGCACTCCACGCCGGCCAGGGGGTGAGGCCGGCCACCTCGTCAAGCGCCCACTCACCCGGTCCGGTGAAGGCCAGGGCGGCGGCGGCGATAACGAGGACGAGCGGATACTCGTAGCCGTCGTTCTGTACCCACAGTCCGTGCGGCCATTTCACGCTGACCGCAACGGTCATGACCCCCACCGCGCCCGCCACCGCGAGGGGCGTGACCAGCCCGGCAGCCAGCAGCAGCCCGGACCCGATCTGGGTCGCTCCGGCGAGCACCGCCGTGGCCGTGCCGCCTTGGAAGCCATCGCGCCGGAACTCCTCGGTGCCTGCGTCCAGCCCGCGCCCGCCGAGCCACGGGCTGACCTTCTGCACGCCGTGTGCCGCTATCAGCAGCCCGGTCACGACCCGCAGCAGCATCAGGCCGGTGTCCACGCTTCTTCTCCTCACGTCAGGGGATCGAGGGACCGCGGTGCCCCTGGCGGGCCGGGCGCGATGCGACACCGTGCCCGGCCCACCGAGGGCTGTTCGTCTCAGCCGGCGGCGTTCGCGCCGATGAAGTGCTTGGCGTAGACCACGCCGAGGCCGTATGCGCCGGCGTGCGCCTTGACGATGTCCATCACGCCGTCGTAGGTTCCGCCGCGCGCCCAGTCCCGCTGGAGCTCCAGCAGCACCTGGACCCAGGTGACGGGCACGGCACCTGCGCGGATCATGCGGTCGAGGGCGTGCTCGTGGGCGGCCGGGGTGACGCCACCAGAGGCATCCGCGACGACGTACACCTCGTAGCCCTGATGAAGCGCGGACAGAACGGGCAGCACCAGGCACACCTCCGTCCACAGACCCGAGATGATGATCTTCGTGCGGCCGGTGGCCTTCACCGCGTCTACGAGGGACGGGTCCTCCCAGGCGTTCATCGTCGTGCGGTCGATGAGCTTGTGGTCCGGGAAAACCTCCACGAGCTGAGGCATCGCCGGGCCGGAGAACGACTCGGCGGCGACGGTGGTGATGACCGTCGGCACGTCGAACAGCTGCGCCGCCTTCGCGAGGCCGACGGTCGCGTTGATGATCGACGTGCGGTCGCCGCTTCCCGTGCCGAAGAACATCTGCGGCTGGTGGTCGACGAAGAGCATCATGGCGTTGCCGGAAGTGAGCAGATCCGGGCTGGGCGCGGCCTGGACGTTCGCGAGGTTGGTCATGCGGGTTCCCTTTCTGTGCGCGGAGAAATCGGGTGAATTGATCAGAGGTCGAAGCAGGGGTCGAGAGGCATCGACTGCTGTTCGGGGATGAATCTGCGGGCGACGCGCCACTGCCGGTGCCGCTCGGACTCCGCGACCGCTTCCGCGATCAGGTCTGCCTGGCGGGCGCCGCTGGGCTTCGGCGTCGCGTGGTAGCCGCCGAACCGGGCGACGGGGCTCCACTCAGGCCTCAGCGCAGGCAGAGTCTCGTCCAGGCCCTCGTACTCGGCTGCGGCGTAGACGATGCGTCCGCCGACGACGGTGAGCACGGATTCGATGTGCGGGATGTCCTCATCGGTGACGGTGAAGTAGTCGTCGGACAGCACCGTGAGGTCCCCGAAGTACCCCTCCCTCAGGATGCCCTTCAGGTGTTCCTCTCCGGTCAGGCGCGCCCCACCGACGGTGTAGAGCTCCAGGGCCTTCTCGCGGGAGAGCCGGTTCGCCGGCGGATACAGCAGCAGGTCTCCGACGGTACGGCCGGTGACGAGCCAGTGCAGCGCCACCCACGGGTTGTACGACGACACCCTGGTGGCATCCGTGCCCGCCGCGACCGTGATCCCCTTGTCGAGCATGCGGCGCACCGGTGGCGTACGGGCCGCCACGTCCGCGCCGTACCGCTCGACGAATGCCCTGCCCTGGAAGGACATCCGGTTCTGCACCGACACCGCGCCGCCGAGCGCCGCGATGCGGTCCAGACTCGCGTCGCTCACCGTCTCGGCGTGGTCGAACAGCCAACGGTTGCCGGCCGGAAACAGGCCGTCGGCGGCAAGCTTCTCGAAGACCGCCAGGTCCCGCCGGATCGTCTCGTCGTACGTGGCATGCAGGCGGAAGCCCCAGCCGTTCTCCATAAGCAGCCGGACGGCCTTCTCGAATTCGGCTTCGTAATCCCCGAGTTCGGGACGCGGCTCGCTGAAGTTCTCGAAGTCAGCCGCCGCCCAGGTGAGGTTCTCGCCCGCGCCGCGCAGCCGCAACCACTCATCCCCGTCCGCCGGGCTCACCGTGTCGATCCACCGGGTCAGATCGGCGATCTCCTGCCCGGCCGTCTGCGGAAACAGGTGGTACGCGATGCGCAGCGACAACTCGCCGGTGCGGGCCAGGTCGATGACCGTCCGGTAGTTGTCCGGGAAGTTCTGGAAACCGCCCGCCGCGTCGATCGCCGACGTCAGGCCGAAGCGGTTGAGCTCCCTGAGGAAGTGCCGGGTAGAGGTTCGCCGGTCGTCCTCGCCGAGCACCGGGGCCTTGGCAAGCGTCGAGTACAGGATGAGTGCGCTTGGCGCGGCGAGGAGAACACCGGTCGGCTCTCCGTCCCGCCCGCGCACGATCTGGCCGCCGCGGGGGTCCGGCGTATCGCGGGCGAACCCGGCCGCCCGGACCGCGGCGCGGTTCATCAGCGCCGACTGGTACAGGTGCAGGACGAAGACCGGGGTGTCCGGGGCGGCGGCGTTGAGCTCCGACACCGTCGGCATGCGTCGCTCGGCGAACTGGTCCGCCGTCCACCCCCCGACGACCCTGATCCACTGTCCTGCGGGGGTTCGGCCGGCCTGATCCCTGAGCATGGCCAGGGCCCGAGCGAGCGAGGGCACGCCATCCCAGCGCAGCTCCAACACGTAGTTCAGGCCGCCCCGGATGACATGCAGGTGCGAATCGTTGAGCCCGGGCAGCACACGCCGACCCAGGGCGTCCACGACTCTGGTCTCGGTCCCCACGTACGGGGCGACGGCACGATCGTCGCCGAGCGCCACGATGTTGCCGCCGTGCACGGCGACCGCCTGGGCCTCGGGCCGCCGTGGATCACCGGTGAAGACCTTGGCGTTCCGGACGAGTAGATCGGCAGGCTTGACAGTTCCGTCGGCCGGTGTCATACCGCCGACCGGCATGCTGGTCACGCTGTTCTCCTCTCTTCGGATCGACGCGACGCTGCAGGCCGGGTCAGATGCTGTAGAAGGCGGTGACCAAACTGTCGATCGCCGTCTTGATCGCAACGTCGGCGCCCCGGGTGGCCCGCATGCTGTTGACCATTACGAAGTCGTGGATAACGCCCTGAACGCGCAGCGCGGTGACCGGTACGCCAGCGGCGCGCAGCTTGTTGGCGTACGCCTCGCCCTCGTCCCGCAGCACGTCCGCCTCGGCCGTGATCACCAAGGCCGGCGGCAGATCCGCCAACTGCTCGACAGTCGCCCGAAGCGGCGACGCCGTGATCTCCGCTCGCTGCGCTTCGTCGGTGGTGTACTGGTCCCAGAACCACTTCATCCCGTCGCGGCGCAGGAAGTAACCCTCCGCGAACTGGTGGTACGACGGCGTGTCGAACGCCGCGTCGGTCACCGGGTAGAACAGCACCTGAGCGACCAGATCGAGGTCACCGCGCTCCTTGGCCATGAGCGTGAGCGCGGCGGACATGTTGCCGCCCACGGAGTCGCCTGCGACCGCCACCCGCGTGGGGTCGAGGCCGTAGGCCGCGCCCTCTCGCGCCACCCACTGGGCGACCAGATAGTTCTGCTCGATGGCCACCGGGTACCGCGCCTCGGGCGACAGGTCGTACTCGGGGAAGACGACAGCCGCGCGGGCACCGACAGCAAGTTCGCGCACCAGTCGGTCGTGCGTGTGCGCGTTACCGAACACCCAACCCGCGCCGTGGATGTAGATGAGGACCGGCAGCTGATCGGGCGAGCCGGCGGGCCGCACGATACGGGCGCGGACACTGCCCGTCGAACCCCCGTCCAGCGTCATCCACATCTCGTCGACGTCGGGCTTGGCGATCGGTTCGGACTGGACCTCGTCCACCGCCTTGCGCCCCTCGGACACCGGAAGCTCGTACAGGAACGGGTGATCCGCGGTCGCGGCGGCGAACGCCGCGGCCTCAGGCTCCAAGACCGGCTCCGTGAAACGTGACTCAGACATGTCACCCTCCTCTTCAACAAACCCCAGACGACGCCCGACGACGCCGCGCACCACGAACGTATGGATCGAGCGACGATCACGTGTTTGCTGAGCACGCACACCCCATGCCTGAGAAGGAACAGCAGGACCGAGGGGTGTCCGGCGGGAGCGAGCACGGCGGAAGTCGGCGCCTCCGCAAGTCGGGGTGATGATTCCGGGAGCCGAGCGTTGAGCGCTGGGAGGCGGTTCCTATGCACCGGCAGTCAGATCGGCCGTGCCGCTGGCACCTACCGTTCCAGGACACGGAGTTGTCAGGAAAGAGGAGCCGCATGCAGTTCGGAGTCTTCACCGTCAGCGACATCACCACCGACCCCACCACCGGCCGCGCTCCCGGCGAGGTCGAACGGATCAAGGCGATCGTCAGGATCGCCGAGAAGGCGGAGGAGGTCGGGCTGGATGTCTTCGCCCTCGGCGAGCACCACAATCCGCCGTTCTTCTCCTCCTCCCCCACTACGACGCTCGGCTTCGTCGCGGCTCGGACGTCTCGGCTGTTGCTGTCGACGGCTACTACGTTGATCACCACGAACGATCCGGTGAAGATCGCCGAGGACTACGCGATGCTGCAGCACCTGGCCGACGGCCGGGTGGAC